>NZ_JBFAXR010000015.1:4381-95299 GCF_040680895.1 Streptomyces sp. NPDC051940
CGCCTGCCAGGGCGACGGCGCGGTGCGCTGCATCTCGCCCGTCCGCCGCAGGCCGATAGCGCGATGCGCCGCGTCGTGTCCGTCCGGCGCGGGCCGACCGGGCAGGGCGCGCTATCCCGCCTGCCAGGGCGACGGCGCGGTGCGCTGCATCTCGCCCGTCCGCCGCAGGCCGATAGCGCGATGCGCCGCGTCGTGTCCGTCCGGCGCGGGCCAACCGGGCAAGGCGCGCTATTCCGCCCGCCAGGGCGACGGCGCGGTGCGCTGCATCTCGCCGTCCGCGGCAGGCCGATAGTGCGATGCGCCGCGTCCGCCTGTCCGGCGCGGGCCGACAGGGCAAGGCGCGCTATCCCGCCCGCCTGCCAGGGCGACACCGCGATGCGCCGCGTCCCGCCCGTCTGGCGCGGGCCGACAGGGCAAGGCGCGCTGTCCCGTCCGCCCGCCAGGGCGGCACCGCGATGCACCGCGTCCCGCCCGTCCGCCGCAGGCCGACACCGCGAAGCGCTGCGTCCCGCCCGTCCGCCGCAGGCCGACACCGCGAAGCGCTGCATTCCGCCCGTGCGCCGCAAGGCGGCACCGCGAAGCGCTGCATCCCGCCCGTCCCCGGCGGAGAGCGGGGTGGCTGCGTGGATCTGGTGCAGCGGGGTCGGCGGGCGCTACGTTCCGCGGCATGGGGAACTCCGGTGCGGTGGTCGTGCGGTACGGGCGGCGTAGGGTGCTTGTCGCGCTTCCCGGGGTGGTGGTCCTGGTGGGCGTGGGGGTGCTCGGGGTGTGGGCCGTGTTCGCTCGGCAGTGGCATGCCGGATCCGTCGGTGCTTGGGTCGCCACCGGTGTCCTGGTGCTCCTCGGGGGCGTCGGCGTGCTGGTCTTCTGGCTGACCTGGCGTGAGCGCGGTTTCCACGCCGTCGTCGACGGCACCGGAATCACCTGGCGCAACGGCGCCCTCGCCGCCGTTACCTCCTGGGACTCGCTCGCCGGGGCGGGGATCCACTGGGCCCGGCGCGACTTCACCAACGCCGTCTCGAAGAAGTACACGCTCGAGCTCTGCCCGGCCGGCGACATCGACCGCGACGACGCGCTGCTCTGGCAGTTCGTCCGCGACGAGGAGCCCCTGCGGCCGGGCCTGCCCCGGCTGCGCTACCGCGTCCCGCTGCTGGGCGGCCCCCGCGGCGGCCTGGCCACCGCGGTCCAGCGGTTCGCCCCGCATCTGTGGTTCGGCCAGGTGGAGCGGGAGTGGGGCTACGGCGGCGTCCCGGACGCAAAGGGCCATCGGGAGCGCGCGCGGGAGGCCTGAGCACGCCCGGCGGGGGCGTCAGCCCTCCGCGCCGCCCGTGACGAAGTCGATCAGCTCCTCCACCCGGCCCAGGAGCGCCGGCTCCAGGTCCTTGTAGCTGTGCACGGAGCCCAGGATCCGCTGCCAGGCGGCCCCGGTGTTCTCCGGCCACCCCAGGGCGCGGCAGACGCCCGTCTTCCAGTCCTGGCCGCGCGGGACGGCGGGCCACGCCCGGATGCCGAGGGCGGAGGGCTTCACCGCCTCCCAGACGTCGATGTACGGGTGGCCCGCCACCAGGGCGTGCTCGCTGGTCACCGCCGCCGCGATGCGGGACTCCTTGGAGCCGGGGACCAGGTGGTCGACCAGGACGCCGAGGCGGGCGTCGGGGCCGGGGGCGAAGTCCGCGACGATCGCCGGGAGGTCGTCGACGCCCGAGAGGTACTCCACGACCACGCCCTCGACGCGCAGGTCGTCGCCCCAGACCTTCTCGACCAGCTCCGCGTCGTGCCGCCCCTCGACGTAGATGCGGCCGGCCCGCGCCACGCGCGCCCGCGCGCCGGGGACGGCCACCGAGCCGGAGGCGGTACGGGTGGGGCGTACGGGGGCGGAGCCCGTGGGGCGGACCAGGGTGACGGCCTTCCCGTCGATCAGGAAGCCGCGGGGTGTGAGCGGGAACACCCGGTGCTTGCCGAAGCGGTCCTCCAGGGTGACCGTCGGCCCCTCGGCGGTCTTCTCCGTGCGGATCACCGCGCCGCAGAACCCGGTCGTCACCTCCTCGGCCACGAGGCCCGCCTCCGCGGGGACCTCGGGCACCGGCTTGGACTTCTGCCACGGGGGAGTCAGGTCGGGGTCGTACGGTCTGCTGCGCATGGGTCATCGTGCCTTGCCGGGCGAGCTGTCGCGGCCGGGGGTCCGGGGGTTGTCCCCCGGAGAATACAGCCCGAACGAGGCGGTCAGCTCCGCCCGTTGGCGCCGGACGAACGCCGCGTCGACCGCGGCCCCGTGCCCGGGGACGTACACCGCGTCGTCGCCCGCCAGCTCCAGCAGCTTGTCCAGCGCCGAGGGCCACCGCGCGGGATGGGCGTCGGGACCGGCCTGCGGTACGCCGGACTCCTCGACGAGGTCACCGCAGAAGACGATGTCGGGCGTCCCCCGCACGAGCACCACCAGATCGTGCGCCGAATGCGCCGGCCCCATGTTCGCCAGGATCACCTCCCGGCCGCCGCCCAGGTCCAGCGTCCACTCGCCCGTCACCAGGTGCCGCGGCGCCACCAGCACGTCCGCCGCCTGCGCCGCCGCCTCGCGCGGCAGGCCGTGGCGGACCGCGTCGTCGCGGAGCTCGTCGCGGTCGCGGGTGAGGACCACCTCCATGCCGTGCGGGCCGTACACCTCCGCCCCGGCGAACGCCGCGGTGCCGAAGACATGGTCGAAATGGGAGTGCGTGAGTGCGATATGCGTCACGGGGAGGCCGAGGACCCGGCGTACCTGGGAGCGCAGCTCCGCGCCCTCCCGCAGGTTCGAACCGGTGTCGACGAGCAGAACGCCCGTCGTACCGGCCACCGCTCCCACCGTGGCGTCCCAGCCCGGCAGCCTGCGCCGGATCACCCCTGGTGCGAGCTCCTCCCAGGAGGCGTTACCGGCTTCCTCTTCCGCAATCGCGCTCATAGCAGGACGCTAAGGCATGGAGGCCGAGCGGGCTCGGGCTTGCTCCGCCCACGGGACCCCGCCGTACACTGGCCAGGGAAAAGGCTGGCACTCGGGGACGCCGAGTGCCAGGGGGAAGATCTTCGATCCGCGGCTGGAGGTGGGCGGCATGCTCAGCGAACGCAGACTCGAGGTGCTGCGCGCCATCGTCCAGGACTACGTCGGCACCGAGGAGCCCGTGGGCTCCAAGGCGCTCACCGAGCGCCACAGCCTCGGCGTGTCGCCCGCCACCGTCCGTAACGACATGGCGGTGCTGGAGGACGAGGGCTACATCGCCCAGCCGCACACCAGCGCCGGCCGGATCCCCACGGACAAGGGCTATCGCCTGTTCGTGGACAAGCTGGCCGACGTCAAACCGCTGTCCACCGCGGAGCGGCGGGCCATCCACCACTTCCTGGACGGCGCCGTCGACCTGGACGACGTGGTCGCCCGCACGGTCCGGCTGCTGGCGCAGCTGACCCGGCAGGTCGCCGTCGTCCAGTACCCCTCGCTGACCCGCTCCACCGTCCGCCATGTCGAGCTGCTGTCGCTGGCACCCGCCCGGCTGATGCTCGTCCTGATCACGGACACCGGCCGGGTCGAGCAGCGCCTGGTCGACTGCCCGGCGCCCTTCACGGAAGGCTCGCTGGCCGATCTGCGCGCCCGGCTCAACAGCCGGGTCGTCGGCCGCCGCTTCGCGGACGTGCCGAAGCTGGTGCAGGACCTGCCGGACTCCTTCGAGGCCGAGGACCGCGGCACCGTCTCCACCGTGCTGGCCACGCTGATGGAGACGCTGGTCGAGGAGACCGAGGAGCGGCTGATGATCGGCGGCACCGCCAATCTGACGCGCTTCGACCATGACTTTCCGCTGAGTATCCGCCCGGTGCTGGAGGCACTGGAGGAGCAGGTCGTCCTGCTGCGGCTGCTCGGCGAGGCCAAGGACGCCGCCATGATGGTGCGAATCGGGCATGAGAACGCCCATGAGGGACTCTCGTCGGCGTCCGTCGTCTCCGTCGGCTACGGTGCCGGGAGCGAAGCACTGGCCAAACTCGGCGTGGTCGGACCGACCCGCATGGATTACCCGGGAACGATGGGAGCAGTACGCGCTGTGGCACGTTACGTCGGACAGATCCTGGCGGAGTCGTAAGTGGCGACGGACTACTACGCGATCCTCGGGGTGCGGCGCGATGCCTCCGCCGACGAGATCAAGAAGGCATTCCGCCGGCTCGCCCGCGAGCTGCACCCGGATGTGAACCCGGACCCGAAGACCCAGGAGCGGTTCAAGGAGATCAACGCCGCCTACGAGGTCCTCTCCGATCCGGAGAAGAAGCAGATCTACGATCTGGGCGGCGACCCGCTGTCGATGAACGGCGGCGCCGGCGGCTTCGGAGGCGGCGGCTTCGGCAACTTCTCCGACATCATGGACGCCTTCTTCGGCACGGCGTCCCAGCGCGGTCCGCGCTCGCGCACCCGCCGCGGCCAGGACGCCATGATCCGGCTCGACATCGAGCTGGACGAGGCGGCCTTCGGCACGACCAAGGACATCCAGGTCGACACGGCCGTCGTCTGCAACACCTGCAACGGCGAGGGCGCCGCCCCCGGCACCTCCGCGCAGACCTGCGACATGTGCCGCGGCCGCGGTGAGGTCTCCCAGGTCACCCGGTCCTTCCTGGGCCAGGTCATGACCTCCCGCCCGTGCCCGCAGTGCCAGGGCTTCGGCACGGTCGTGCCGACCCCCTGCCCGGAGTGCGCCGGCGACGGCCGGGTCCGCTCCCGCCGCAACCTCACGGTGAAGATCCCCGCCGGTGTCGACAACGGCACCCGCATCCAGCTCGCCGGCGAGGGCGAGGTCGGCCCCGGCGGCGGTCCCGCGGGCGATCTGTACGTCGAGATCCACGAGCTGCCGCACCCCACGTTCCAGCGGCGCGGCGACGATCTGCACTGCACGGTCACCATCCCGATGACGGCTGCGGCGCTCGGCACCAAGGTCAATCTGGAGACCCTCGACGGGCTGGAGGAGGTCGACATCCGGCCCGGCACCCAGTCCGGCCAGTCGATCCCGCTGCACCAGCGCGGTGTGACGCATCTGCGCGGCGGCGGGCGCGGCGATCTGATCGTGCACGTCGAGGTGCTGACCCCGTCGAAGCTCGACCCGGAGCAGGAGCGGCTGCTGCGCCAGCTGGCGAAGCTGCGGGACGAGGAGCGGCCGACGGGGCAGTTCCAGCCAGGGCAGCAGGGGCTGTTCTCGCGGCTGAAGGACGCGTTCAACGGACGCTAGCGACGTGTCCGGCGGGCGGTAGTGACGCGTCCGGCCCGGCGTAGAACCCATGCAGGCCCGTCCCCGTCGGGGGCGGGCCTGCGGCGTGCCCCCGGCTTTACATCCGGTCCGGACCGCTGGATTCCGGCCAGCGTGGCAGAGTATGCGCCATGGCGCACGTCCCCACCCTTCTGAGCGATCTGGCGCCCGCCCCCATCTGGCAGGCGCCGATGGCCGGCGGGGGGAGCCGGCCGCAGCTCGCCGCTGCCGTCTGCGAGGCCGGCGGCCTGGGCTTCCTCGCTGCGGGCTACAAGACCCCGGAGGCGATGTACGAGGAGGTGCGCCAGCTCCGCGCCGCCACCGACCGGCCCTTCGGCGTCAACCTGTTCATGCCCCAGCCGCCGGCCGTGACGGACGGCGCGCTCGCCGGTTACGCCGAGCAGCTCGCCGGTGAGACCACCTGGTACCGCACCCAGCTGGGCGAGGCGGAGCCCGAGGACGCCGACTACAGCGACGCCTTCGAGGCGAAGGTCGCCCTGCTGAAGGAGAACCCGGTCGCCGCGGTGTCCTTCACCTTCGGCTGCCCCGACCGCTCCGTGCTGGACGCCCTCGCCGCCCTCGGCACACTCACCGTGGTCACCGTCACCAGCGCCGAGGAGGCCGCCCGCGCCGCGCACGCCGGGGCGGGCGCCCTGTGCGTACAGGGCGCGGAGGCCGGCGGGCACCAGGGGTCGTTCCGCGACGAGCCGCGCGCCGACGGCACCGAGCGCGGGCTGCTCACCCTGCTCGCCGAGGTACGGGAGGCGGTCCGGCTGCCCCTGATCGCCACCGGCGGGCTGATGCGCGGCGCGCAGATCGCCGCCGTGCTCGCGGCGGGCGCGGAGGCGGCGCAGCTCGGCACGGCGTTCCTGGTCTGCCCCGAGTCGGGGGCCAACGTGATACACAAACGGGCCATCCTGGAGGGCGTGTTCACCCGCACCGAGCTGTCGCGGGCCTTCACCGGCCGCCGCGCCCGCGGCCTCGTCAACCGCTTCGTCCGCGAGCACGGCCCGTACGCCCCCGCCGCGTACCCCCAGGTGCACTGGATGACCGGCCCGCTGCGCACCGCCGCAGCGGCTGCCGGCGACCCCCACGGGATGGCGCTGTGGGCCGGCCAGGGGCACCGGCTGGCGCGCGATCTGCCGGCCGGCGAACTGGTCGGCGTACTGACCGAGGAACTGCGGATCGCCCTGGGCGACAGCCCGTCCGCGCAGGAGGTGACGCCGTGACGGCGCCGGTGTTCGTATGCGAGGACCTCGCCGGGGCCGCCCCCGGGACGAGTGTCGTCCTGGACGGTGCCGAGGGCCGGCACGCGGTCTCCGTCAAACGGCTGCGCGCCGGCGAGGAGGTCGTCCTCACCGACGGCCTCGGCACCGGGGTGTACGGCACGGTGGCCGCCGCGGAGGGCAAGGACCGGCTCGTGGTGGCGGTCGAGGGCGTACGGGCCGAGCCCGCGCCGCGGCCGCGGATCACCGTCGTACAGGCGCTGCCCAAGGGCGACCGGGGCGAGGTGGCCGTGGAGACGATGACGGAGACGGGCGTGGACGCCGTCGTACCGTGGTCGGCCGCGCGCTGCATCACGCAGTGGAAGGGCGAGCGGGCCGCGAAGGCGCTCGGGAAGTGGCGGGCCACGGCCCGCGAGGCGGGCAAGCAGTCGCGCCGGCTGCGCTTCCCCGAGGTCGCTGAGCTCCACTCGACCAGGCAGGTGGCGGAGCTGCTGGCGGGCGCCGCCTTCGCCGCGGTGCTGCACGAGGAGGGCGCCCTGCCGCTGGCCACGGCGCCGCTGCCGGCGGAGGGCGACGTGGTGCTGGTCGTCGGCCCGGAGGGCGGTGTCTCCCCGGAGGAACTGACGGCGTTCGAGGCAGCGGGTGCGGGCCCGTACCGCCTCGGCCCGACGGTCCTGCGCACGTCCACGGCAGGCACGGCCGCGGCGGCCCTGCTGCTGGGGCGGTCGGGGCGGTGGGGTTGAGGGCGGGGGCGTTGCCCGGGGGCGCTGTCAGTGGTGGGCGGTAGCCTGGACGGGGCCCGGCCCCCGGGAGGGCGGGGACCGTCGCACGATGCGCTGACCGGCTGTTCCAAACCCGTCGCCGCTTGTCACGCCCTCGTGGTGTGATGATCCGGTGACCACAGCGCATCAGGCATATCTCCGATTCCCCCATCTGCGGGGGGACTTGCTGGCCTTCACCGCCGAGGACGACGTGTGGGCCGCCCCGTTGGACGGTGGGCGGGCCTGGCGGGTGAGTGCGGACAACATGCCCGTGAGTCACCCCCGGATCTCGCCCGACGGCGCGCACATCGCCTGGACGTCCACCCGCGACGGCTCGCCCGAGGTGCACCTCGCGCCCGTGGACGGCGGTACCACGACGCGGCTGACGCACTGGGGCAACATCCGTACCGCCGTGCGCGGATGGACGCCCGGCGGGCGGGTGCTGGCCGTCAGCGCCCGCGGTGAGGCGTCCTTCCGGCGCAGCTGGGCGTGGGCGGTGCCGCTGGACGGCGGACCCGCCGAGCGGCTGCCGTTCGGGCCGGTGGGGGACGTGGCGTACGAGCCGGACGGGCCGGGGGTGCTGCTGCTGTCCGTGCCGATGGGCCGCGAGGCGGCGTACTGGAAGCGCTACCGCGGGGGTACCGCGGGCAAGCTGTGGCTCCGGACCGCGGACGGCGACGCGGACTTCGAGCGTGTCCACGCCCCGGTCGACGGCAACATCGAGCACCCGCTCTGGGTGGGCGACCGGATCGCGTTCCTCTCCGACCACGAGGGCACCGGCGCGCTGTACTCCTCCCTCCCCGACGGCACGGACCTGCGCCGCCACACCCCCGTCGACGGGTTCTACGCCCGGCACGCCGCCACCGACGGCCGGCGGGTCGTGTACGCCTCCGCGGGCGAACTGTGGCTCCTGGACGGCCTGGAGGAGGGCGCCGAGCCGCGGCGCCTGGACATCAGGCTCGGCGGCCAGCGCACGGACCTCACGCCGTACCCGATCCGCGCCTCCGCCCACCTCGGCTCCTTCAGCCCCGACCACACGGGCCGCGGCAGCGCCGTCGGCGTGCGCGGCACCGTGCACTGGGTGACGCACCGCGAGGGGCCCGCGCGGGCGCTCGCCGCCCGGCCGGGGATACGGGGGCGGTCGCCGAACGTGTTCGAGGCGGACGGCGCGCAGCACGTCGTATGGGTGACGGACGCCGAGGGGGAGGACGCGCTGGAGTTCGCGCCGGCGACCGGGCTCACCCCCGGGGCGACGCCGCGAAGGCTGGCCGCCGGGCAGCTGGGACGGGTGCTGTGGCTCGCCGTCGCGCCGGACGGCTCGAAGGTCGCCGTCGCCTCGCACGACGGGCGGATCCTGCTCGTGGAGCGCGAGTCGGGCTCCGTACGCGAGGTCGACCGGAGCGAGGACGGGTCCGCCACGGGGCTGGTGTTCTCCCCGGACGGCGGCTGGCTGGCCTGGTCCCACCCGGGCCCGGAGTCGCTGCGCCAGCTGAAGATCGCCTCGACCGCCGATCCGCACGTCGCGGAGGTCACACCGCTGCGGTTCGCGGACTACTCGCCGGCGTTCACGTCCGACGGCAAGCACCTCGCCTTCCTCTCCAAGCGGGCCTTCGACCCGGTGTACGACAGCCACGTCTTCGACCTGTCGTTCCCGTACGCCACCCGCCCGTACCTGATCACCCTGGCCGCCGAGACGCCCTCGCCGTTCGGCCCGCAGCGCCACGGCCGCCCGCCCGAGCCGGAGAAGGACCACCACGACGGCGACGACGACGCGGCCCGGCCGACGACCCGCATCGACTTCCAGGGGCTCGCCGACCGGATCGTGCCGTTCCCCGTCGAGGCCGCCCGCTACTCGACGCTGCGCGCCGCGGAGAACGGCGTGCTGTGGCTGCGCCACCCACTGCGCGGCGTCCTCGGCTCCGACACCGCCGGTCCCGACGACGACGGCCCCAGCACCGAACTCGAGCGCTACGACCTGGCCCAGCTGCGCCTGGAGCACCTCGCCGACGACGTCGACTCGTACGCCGTCAGCGGCGACGGCAAACGGGCGGTGATCCGTACCAGCGGCAAGCTGAAGGCCGTACCCGCCGACCGCCGCTCGGGCAAGGACGAGGACGACGACAAGCACGTCACCGTCGACCTCGGCCGCGTCCGCGTCACCGTCGACCCGGCCGCCGAATGGCGGCAGATGTACGACGAGACGGGCCGGCTGATGCGCGACAACTTCTGGCGCCCCGACATGGGCGGCGTCGACTGGGACGGCGTGCTGGAGCGCTACCGGCCGGTGCTGGAGCGCGTCGCCACCCACGACGACCTCGTCGACCTGCTCTGGGAGGTGCAGGGCGAGCTGGGGACCTCGCACGCCTACGTCGTACCCCCGGGCGGCCGGGGCCGGTCCGACCGGCGGCTCGGTCTGCTCGGCGCGGACCTGGCGCGCGGCGACGACGGGCGGTGGCGCGTCGAGCGGATCCTGCCGTCGGAGTCCTCCGACCCGGAGGCCCGTTCGCCGCTGGCCGCGCCCGGCGTGGCGATCCGCACCGGCGACGCGGTCCTCGCCGTGGACGGGCACCCCGTCGACCCGGTGACCGGTCCGGCGCCGCTGCTGGTCGGCGCCGCGGGCAAGCCCGTCGAGCTGACCATCGCCCCCGCCGGCGGCGGCGAGGTGCGGCACGCGGTCGTGGTGCCGCTGGCCGACGAGGAGGCGCTGCGGTACCACGACTGGGTCGCGGACCGCCGCGCCTACGTCCACGACCGCTCCCAGGGCCGCCTCGGCTATCTCCACGTACCCGACATGCAGGCGCCCGGCTGGGCGCAGATCCACCGCGACCTGCGGGTCGAACTCGCCCGCGAGGGCCTGGTGGTGGACGTCCGCGAGAACCGCGGCGGGCACACCTCGCAGCTCGTCGTGGAGAAGCTGGCGCGGCGCATCGTCGGCTGGGACATGCCGCGCGGGATGCGGCCGTTCAGCTATCCGTCGGACGCGCCGCGCGGGCCGGTGGTGGCCGTCGCCAACGAGTTCTCCGGCTCGGACGGCGACATCGTCAACGCCGCCATCAAGGCCCTCGGCATCGGACCGGTCGTCGGCGTGCGCACCTGGGGCGGCGTCGTCGGCATCGACAGCCGCTACCGGCTGGTGGACGGCACGCTCGTCACGCAGCCCAAGTACGCCTTCTGGGCCGAGGGTCTGGGCTGGGACGTGGAGAACCACGGCGTGGACCCGGACGTCGAGGTCGTCCACACGCCGCAGGACTCGGCCGCCGGCCGGGATCCGCAGCTGGACGAGGCGATCCGGATCGCGCTCGAGGCCCTGGAGCAGAGCCCGGCGCTGAGCGCGCCGCCGCTGCCGGAGTTGTAGCCCGCACCGATACGATCGACGCGACCGACCCCTCGACGCGAAGGAGAGGCCCAGGGCCATGGCCGGGGAGCCGCAGGCGGACTGCCTGTTCTGCAAGATCATCGCCAAGGAGATCCCGGCGACCGTGGTCCGGGAGACCGAGACCACGCTGGCGTTCCGCGACATAAACCCGCAGGCGCCCACGCACGTCCTGGTGATCCCGAAGGTCCACTACGCCGACGCCGCCACGCTCGCCGCCGCCGATCCGCAGATCACGGCCGACCTGCTGCGGGAGGCCGGGGAGGTCGCCGCCGGGGACGAGGTGGACGGCACGGGCTACCGGATCGTGTTCAACACCGGCTCCGGCGCGGGCCAGACGGTCTTCCACGCCCACGCGCACGTGCTCGGCGGGCGCGGCCTCAACTGGCCCCCCGGCTGATCCGTTGTCCGTACGGGAACTCGTGGTGCTGGGCACCGCCAGCCAGGTGCCCACCCGCGTCCGCAACCACAACGGCTACGTCCTGCGCTGGGACGGCGAGGGCATCCTCTTCGACCCCGGTGAGGGCACCCAGCGCCAGATGCTGCACGCGGGCGTCGCGGCGCACGACCTGACGCGCATCTGCGTCACGCACTTCCACGGCGACCACTCGCTGGGCCTGGCGGGCGTCATCCAGCGCATCAACCTGGACGCCGTCCCGCACCCCGTCACCGCGCACTACCCGGCGTCGGGCCAGGCGTACTTCGACCGGCTGCGGCACGCCACGGCGTACCGGGAGACGGTGCGGCTGCGGGAGTCCCCGGTGGCCGGCGACGGCGTGGTGGCGACGACGCCCGCGTTCACCCTCACGGCCCGCCGGCTCGCCCACCCCGTCGACACCTTCGGCTACCGGCTGGCCGAACCGCCCGGCCGCCGGATGCTCCCCGCCCGGCTCGCGGCGGCGGGCGTCACCGGCCCGGACATCGCCCGGCTGCAGCGCGAGGGCGAACTGGACGGCGTACACCTGGACGAGGTCAGCGAGCCGCGCCCGGGCCAGGTGTTCGCGTTCATCATGGACACGGGTGTCTGCGACGCCGTGTACGACCTCGCCTCCGGCGCGGACCTCCTGGTCCTGGAATCGACGTTCCTGGCGCAGGACGCGGCCCTGGCGGCGGAGGTCGGCCATCTCACGGCGGGGCAGGCGGCGCGGATCGCGGAGAAGGCGGGCGCCCGCCATCTCGTGCTCACGCACTTCTCGCAGCGCTATCCCGATCCGTCGCTGTTCGAGGCGGAGGCCCGCGAGGCGGGCTTCACGGGGGAGCTGACGGTGGCGGAGGACCTGATGCGGGTGCGGGTGCCGAAGCGCTGAGGGGCTGAGGTGCTGAGGCGCTGAGGCGCTGAGGCGCGCTCCCGAGGCGGGGTGCGGTGCCCGGGGTTCGCGGCGCCGGGTGGCAAAGCGTCGCTTTGTCATACCCATCGGGCACTATTGACCGCATCCCGCGTGAACCACCGGAGGTGAGCGGCGTTGGCCCGTATCCACATCGACCCCCTCGCCGCCGCCCGCCGCCCCGACGACCCGGACGTCGACGTCTACCTCACGGGCATGGTCTTCCTGGACATCATCTTCACCGGCCTCGACAGCGCGCCGGTGCGGGGCACGGAGTCCTGGGCGCGGGGCATGGGCATGAGCCCCGGCGGCGTGGCGAACATGGCCACCGCCCTGGCCCGGCTCGGGCTGCGGACGAACCTGGCGGCGGCCTTCGGCGACGACATGTACGGGGACTACTGCCGCGAGGCCCTGGAGCTGGGCGAGGGCATCGACCTCACCCTCTCCCGCACGATCCCCGGCTGGCACTCGCCGGTCACGGTCTCCATGGCGTACGAGGGCGAGCGCACGATGGTGTCGCACGGCCACGAGGCGCCCGCGCCCGACGACCCGCCGCCCTGCCCGCCGCGTTCGCGCGCCGCGATCGCCTCCCTCGCCCGTGGGCGCAGCGAGCCGTGGGTGGCGCAGGCCGCCGCCCACGGCAGCCTGATCTTCGCCGACACGGGGTGGGACGAGACCGGCCGCTGGGACCTCGCGGGCCTTCCCGACCTGGCGCACTGCCACGCCTTCCTGCCCAACGCGGAGGAGGCCATGCGCTATACGCGCACCGACTCGCCGCGCGCCGCGGCGCACGCCCTCGCCGAGCGGGTGCGGCTCGCGGTGGTGACGATGGGCTCCGACGGTGCGTACGCCGTGGACGCGGGCACGGGCGAGACGGCGGAGGTGCCGGCGATCTCCGTCGAGGCGCTGGACCCCACGGGGGCCGGGGACGTGTTCGTGGCCGGGTTCGTCACGGGCACGCTCGCCGAGTGGCCGCTGGCGGACCGGCTGGCCTTCGCGGGCCTGACGGCGGCGCTGTCGGTGCAGGAGTTCGGCGGTTCGCAGTCGGCGCCGGGGCTGGCGGAGGTGGCCGCGTGGTGGGACCGCGTCAGCATGCTGCCGCCCGCGGACCAGGACCCCGGCGCGCTCTCGCGCTACTCGTTCCTGGGCCACCTGCTGCCGTGCGCGCCGCGCCCGTGGCCGCTGCGTCGCGCGGTGCCCACGATCGGCTTCCGCCCGGCCCGCAGCGCGTAGCGGCCGCGGGGTTACGACGAGGGGGTGCGGGCCGCCGCGAGCAGCCGTGCGGTGTTGTCCGCGTCGATCAGCAGCGCCCGGCCGACGGTCGTGAGGACCTCGCGCTCCTCGGTGCTGTACGGGCCGTCGGCGAGGGCGATCGCCGCGCCCTGCAGCAGGATGCGCTCGCGCCCGGGGGCCTCCAGATGCGGGGCGAGCGGCTCCAGCGCCTCGTGCAGCTCTATCTCCAGCGAGGGGCCGTGCTGCGGGGCGTGGCCGGCGCACATGTCGGGCAGCCGCCCGGTGTCCGCCTCCAACGCGGCCAGCAGGGCGAGCAGTTGCTCCTCCGTGCAGCTCTCGTATCCGGCGGCGCGTACGGCGCCGAGGGCGCACTCCCGTACGGTCTGCGCCTGGGTGCCGCCGGCGGACAGCACGGCGAGGGCCACGGTGTGGACGGCGTCGCGCAGCAGCACGGAGAAGCGGGCGCTGGTGGGGTGGTCGAGGGTCTCGGTGGGGAAGTGCCCGGCGCACTCGGCGCACTCGATGACGGGCCCGGCGCTGCCGCGCGCGAGCAGCGGAACGCCCAGCACGGTCAGCCGGCGCTGCCCGGTCCGGCGCCGGTAGTTGCGGTCGCCGCCGCAGCCGGGGCAGAAGAACTCCCCGTCGGACTCGGTGTGCCAGGCGGTGCGTACCCCCACGGCAGACGTGAGCCGGCGAAGCACCCGGCCGCCCCCGCGTCCCCAGGACTGCATCACGTCGCCACCTCCGTAACGATGCCGCAACACTGCCGCATTGAGACGTGATGTTAGCCACACGAACGCGATACGTCAGCCCTCAATCCACCAGCACCCGCCCACCTCGACGAACACTCCCGGCCCACACCGCACCACCGCCACCGAAGCCCCCGCCGGCGCGCCCCTGTGCGCGGGGATGGGCACGTGGTTCACGGGCTGTTTGAATGCCGCCGTGATTGAACTGATAACGGCCTTCGCCGCGGCAAGCCTCGGCGCGTGGCTCTTCCGGCGGAAGGCCGAGCAGCGGGCCGAGAGCGCTGCCCGGGGCGACTCGATCAGGGTTCCCTGCCTCGTCAGGCGGCCGGACCGTGGGGGCGGATGGACCCGCGGGCGCATGGTGATCGGCCCTGCCACGATGAGGTGGGAGCCTCGGGGGTGGGGCTCGGTGTCCGAGCTGCCGGACGGATTGCGCCGGGTGGCGGTGCGCTCGCCCTCGTTGCGCGAGGCGTCCTTCAGGATCAACCCTCGCGTGACGATCATCGAGTGCGCATCCGAGGACGGCGAGGTGTGGCTCGCGGTGATGCCCAACGAGCTGGAGCACCTCACAGCGGCCCTGAACCGGGCGGCGTAACCGCGCCGGCGGCTCACGCCCGGGCGGGATCGATGCCGAGAAGGCTGCCACTCCCCAGGGGGCGGCGCCTCCGGGGCGGCGGGCCGCCCGCCCGGGCGGCCCCACCCCGGGAGGACCCGTGGCGGGGGAAGCCCAAGTCGGCGCCCCCGCCCGGGGGTCTGGGGGCGGAGCCCCCAGGAGGTTTGCCGGGTGCTCAGCGGAGCGTCAGCGCATGGCGCGGTTCACCGCCGACACGACCGCCTTCAGCGACGCCCGCGTCGTGTTCGCGTCGATGCCGATGCCCCACAGCACCTTGCCCTCCACCGCGACCTCGATGTACGACGCCGCCTGGGCGCGCGCGCCCTCGCTCAGGGTGTGCTCCTGGTAGTCCAGGAGCCGCGCGTCGACGCCCACCGACGCCAGCGCGTCGAAGAACGCCGAGATCGGGCCGTTGCCCGAGCCCTTCAGCACCGTGTCGACGCCGCCCACGACCGCCTCGACGGTCAGCGCGTCGCCGCCGTCGCGCGTGGTCTCGGACTGGGCGGAGCGCAGCGTGATGTGGCCCCACGGGTTGTCCGGGTTCGGCAGGTACTCGTCCTGGAAGACCGACCAGATCGCGGCCGGCGTGACCTCGCCGCCCTCGGAGTCCGTCTTGGCCTGGATGATCTTCGAGAACTCGATCTGCATCCGGCGCGGCAGGTCCAGGCTGTGCTCGTTCTGCAGCACGTACGCGATGCCGCCCTTGCCGGACTGCGAGTTGACCCGGATGACCGCCTCGTACGAACGGCCCACGTCCTTCGGGTCGATGGGCAGATAGGGCACCGCCCACTCCAGGTCGTCGACCGTGACGCCCCGCTCCTCGGCCCGGACGGCCATCGCCTCGAAGCCCTTCTTGATGGCGTCCTGGTGGGAGCCGGAGAAGGCCGTGTAGACCAGGTCGCCCGCGTACGGGTGGCGCGGGTGGACCTCCATCTGGTTGCAGTACTCGGCCGTACGGCGGATCTCGTCGATGTCCGAGAAGTCGATCTCCGGGTCCACGCCCTGGGAGAAGAGGTTCATGCCCAGCGTGACCAGGTCCACGTTGCCCGTGCGCTCGCCCTGCCCGAACAGGCAGCCCTCGATCCGGTCCGCACCCGCCATGATCGCCAGCTCGGCGGCGGCGACGGCGGTGCCGCGGTCGTTGTGCGGGTGGACGGACAGGCAGACGTACTCGCGGCGCGACAGGTTGCGGGACATCCACTCGAAGCGGTCCGCGTGCGTGGACGGGGTGGAGCGCTCGACGGTCGCGGGCAGGTTCAGGATGATCTCGCGCCCGGCCTCCGGCTGCCAGACGTCCATGACGCCCTCGCAGACCTCCAGGGCGAAGTCCAGCTCGGTGTCCGTGAAGATCTCCGGACTGTACTGGTAGCCGAACACCGTGCGGTCGTCCAGCAGCTTCTCGGCGTACTCCACGACCATCCGCGTGCCGTCCACCGCGATCTGCCGCACCGCGTCGCGCGAGCCGCGGAAGACCACCTCGCGCCAGACCGGCGCGGTCGCGTTGTACAGGTGCACGGTCGCGTGGTGCGCGCCCTTGACGGACTCCACGGTCCGCTCGATGAGCTCCTCGCGGGCCTGCGTCAGTACGGAGATCGTCACGTCCTCGGGGATCGCGTCGTCCTCGATGATCGAGCGTACGAAGTCGAAGTCCGTCTGCCCGGACGACGGGAAGCCGACCTCGATCTCCTTGTAGCCCATGCGTACCAGCAGGTCGAACATCTCGCGCTTGCGCGTCGGCGACATGGGGTCGATCAGGGCCTGGTTGCCGTCACGCAGATCGGTGGACAGCCAGCGGGGGGCCTTGGTGATCCGGTTGTCCGGCCAGGTCCGGTCCGGGATCTCGACGGCGTCGTAGCCCCGGTACTTGTGGATCGGCATGCCGCTCGGCTTCTGGCGCACGGACGCGGCGGTGATGGGCGTGGGGTTGCTCATGATGCGGGTTTCCTTCGCGGGTACGAACGGGCTCATGAGACCGACGTGAATGCAGCACCGAACTCCGCGGGGAGGGGGTCGGTCTTTACGACAGCGGACCCTCGCCGCGGCAGCTAAGAAGGAGCAGCCCATAACGCATTACGGAGCAGCCTAGCCGACACGTCTGCGGATGCGGGGGTCCGTATCAGTATGCGGGACGTGAGTGAACGCGGGCGGACGCCGGCGAACGCGCCGGACGGCCGCGGCGCGCGCCGCGCCCCTTGCCACATCCGTGCCGCTCCGTGCAACTCCGGCCACCCATACTCGGGAAATTCAGGCCGAAGCGGTGACACCCGGTGTGAGGAGTGCCACATTGCGCCCATGAAGACTACGCCGACGTACCCCGTGTTCTGCGGCATCGTGCCGCCGCACGTGCTCGACAAGCTCGCGCGCAACGACGATCCGGCCCTCTCGGGCCCGGCCATCCGGACTCTGGAGCGGGACGCGCTGCAGCGCACCCGCCGCCGTATCACCACGGTCCGCACCCTCACCGCGCCCGAGCCCTCCACGGAGGCCGAGGCGAAGCCCAGGCGGACGATCTTCGACGTGAAGCACAGGACGGAGCTGCCCGGCCGGAAGGTGCGCGCCGAGGGCGGCAAGGACGTGCGGGACACCACCGTCAACCGGGCCTACGCGGGGCTCGGCGCCACGTTCGAGCTCTTCCTCAGCGCCTTCTCCCGCGACTCCATCGACGGCGCGGGCCTCGCCCTCAACGCCACCGTCCACTACTCGAAGGACTACAACAACGCCTTCTGGGACGGCGAGCAGATGGTCTTCGGCGACGGCGACGGCGAGATCTTCCTCGACTTCACGATCGCCGTCGACGTCATCGGCCACGAACTCACCCACGGCGTCACGCAGTACGCCGCGAACCTCGAGTACTTCGGCCAGTCCGGCGCCCTCAACGAGTCCCTGTCGGACGTCTTCGGCTCACTGATCAAGCAGTACACCCTGGGCCAGACCGCCGACGCCGCCGACTGGCTGATCGGCGCGGGCCTGCTCGCCCCCCGGGTCAGCGGCACGGCGCTGCGCTCCATGAAGGAGCCCGGCACGGCGTACGACGACGACGTCCTCGGCAGGGACCCGCAGCCGGCGACGATGGACGGCTACGTCCGCACCTCGACGGACAACGGCGGCGTCCACATCAACTCCGGCATCCCCAACCACGCCTTCTACCTCCTCGCGGACGAGCTCGGCGGACATGCGTGGGAGCGGGCCGGGCAGATCTGGTACGACGTGCTGACCGGCGGCGAGCTGCGGCCGTCCGCGGACTTCGCGGAGTTCGCCCGGCTGACCGTCGCGGCGGCGCAGGCGCGCTACGGGGAGGGCGCGGAGCACGCCGCGGTGCAGAAGGCGTGGTCGCAGGTCGGCGTGCCCGTGCCGGAGCTGGGCGAGGTCCCTGCCGCCGCCTCGGTGCCGCAGCAGGCGGCGCCCGCGGCGGAGGAGGTGCGGGCGGCGGCTGTGGCGGAGTCCGCCGAGGGCTCCGGGTCCGGCTCGGGGTCCGGGTCCGGGCCCGGCTCCGGCTCCGGCTCCGGCTCCGCGGAAGGTGAGCAGCGGCAGCCGGAGGGGTAGCCGAACACCATGCGTATATCCGTCACCCGTACCGGGGGCTTCGGCGGCATCCGCCGCCACGCCACGCTGGACACGGCCGGCCGCGCGGACGCGGTCGGCCTCCAGGCCCTGGCCCGCCAGGCGCTGGCCGCGGGGCGCGACCGGCCACCGATCGGTGTCCCCGACGGGTTCAGTTACGAGCTGACCGTCGACGGCACCACCGTCTACTGCGCGGACCCGCGGCTCTCGGACGCGCAGCGGGCGCTGATCACCGCGGTCCTGAAGGAGGGGGCGTAGGAGAGGGGCGTGCGGAAGCGGCACCGGGAGGTGCCGCACCGCCTGTGCGCTCCCTCGCCGGGGTGACCCGGCCGCCGGGTCAGAAGCCGAGCCGGCGGAGCTGCTTCGGGTCGCGCTGCCAGTCCTTCGCCACCTTGACGTGGATGTCCAGATAGACCGGCGTACCCAGCAGCGCCTCGATCTGCTTGCGGGACTTCGTGCCGATCTCGCGCAGCCGGGCGCCCTTCGGGCCGATGATGATGCCCTTCTGGCTGGGCCGCTCGATGAACAGGTTGGCGTGGATGTCCACCAGCGGCTTGTCCGCCGGGCGGCCCTCGCGCTGCTCCATCTCCTCCACCACGACCGCGATGGAGTGCGGCAGCTCGTCCCGTACGCCCTCCAGCGCCGCCTCGCGGATCAGCTCCGCGACCATCACCTGCTCCGGCTCGTCGGTCAGATCGCCGCCCGGGTAGAGCTCCGGGCCCTCCGGGAGCATCGGGATGAGCAGGTCGGCGATCAGCTCCACCTGGCTGTTCTTCACCGCGGAGACCGGGATGATCTCGGCCCACTCGAAGCCCAGGTCCTTGGCGAGCTTGTCCACGGCCAGCAGCTGGGCGGAGATCGTCTCCGGGTCCGCGAGGTCGGTCTTGGTGACGATGGCGACCTTCGGGGTGCGCTTCAGCGAGGCGAGTTCGGCCGCGATGAACCGGTCGCCCGGGCCCAGCTTCTCGTTCGCGGGCAGACAGAAGCCGATCACGTCGACCTCCGCCCAGGTGGAGCGGACGACGTCGTTCAGCCGCTCGCCGAGCAGCGTGCGGGGCTTGTGGTAGCCGGGTGTGTCGACCAGGATCAGCTGCGCGTCCGGGCGGTGGACGATGCCGCGGACCGTGTGGCGGGTGGTCTGCGGGCGGTTTGAGGTGATCGCGACCTTCTGGCCGACCAGAGCGTTCGTCAGGGTGGACTTGCCCGCGTTCGGGCGGCCGACGAAGCAGGCGAAGCCTGCGCGGTGGAGGGTCTCGGGCTCTTCGTTGCGAACGCTCATGCGCTCATTCTCCCTGATCCCCAAGGCGCCTCGGTGCCACGTGGGGGTACGTGGCGCCGCGCGTTCAGTCCTGGGTGAGCGTGGACCGCAGTGTGCCGTCCGGTGCGGCGAGGTGGATCGGGGCGCCGCCGAGGTCGGCGACCACGGCGCGGTCCTCGTCCGCGGGGGCGGTGGCCTCCGTGACGATCGCCGCCGCCTCGAGGGACTTCGCGCCCGACGCCACGGCCATGGCCACGGCCGTCTGCAGGGCGGTCAGCGTGAGCGACGGCAGGGCCACCGGTCCCGCGACGTACGTGCGGCCCGTCTCGTCGCGGACCGCCGCGCCCTCCGCGGCGCCGCCGCGGGCGCGGGCGCTGCGCGCCAGCGTGATGATCTTCTTGTCCTCGGGGTCCAGCGGGGCGCTCTCGCTCATACGGCGAGCATAAGGCGCGCCCCGCCGGTCCCCGGTGCGGGGTCAGCCCTTCGGGGTGACCGACTCGGCCTTGGCGACGGCCGCCGTGAACGCCTTCTCCAGCGCGCTGGTCTCGGGCTTCTCGATGCTCAGCTGGGTCAGGGCGACGACGTTGGCGCCGACGCGGGCGTACGTGTAGTCGTACTGCACGTAGTAGCCGCCCTCGGAGCCCTCGACGTCGACGCGGATCCGGAAGCCGCGCGACTCGTCGCCGGCCTTCGGGGCGGTCGTCTCCTTGTACGTGAAGGTCGCCGGGTCGCCCTCGAAGTCGCCGTGCACCTTGTTGCAGTCGGCGGAGACCGGGGCGGTGCCCATGACGGCCTTGGCGTCCTTCTCCGAGTACGTGAGGACACCGGTCATCAGCCAGGGGCCGGTGTCGCCCTTGGAGAAGCCGAGGACCTTCTCGGTCTTCGGGGACGGGGCCTTCTCGCCGCCGACGAGGGCGTCGAGCATCGACTGGCAGGACTTGGCGTCGTCGTCGGCGGTGCCGACCTGGAACTCGTCACGGCCGGCGTTGGCGGTGCTGAGGTCCTTGTCCTCCTTCCAGCCCGGTATCTCCTTGGCGGTCAGCAGGGCGGCCTTGACCTGAGCCTCGGTCAGCGGCTTCGCCTCGACGGGCTTGGGGCTGGCGGAGCCCCCGGACGCCTTGGCGCCCTCGCCCTTCGAGCTGTCGGCGTCGTCACCGCCGCAGGCGGCGGTGAGCGCGAGGGTGGAGACGGCGAGCGCGGCGACGACGGCGCGGCGCAGGGCGGCGTGCTTCAAGGGTGCTCCCGGGTGGGGTGGTACGAGGGTTGGTGCCGGGAGCAGGGCCGGGGACGGCCAGGTCTCTCTACCCGGAACGTTCGTCAGACTTTACATCCTCTTTAGGCGTCGCCTTTCCGTGCCATTCCCTGCCCGGGCGGGGCACGCGACGCGGCGGGTCGGGCGGCGCAGGGCGCCCCCCGCAGGGCCGGACGGGCGGGTCAGGCAGGCCCCGCAGGGCTGTGCCGCGTGGGCCTTGAGGGCTGCGGCCCGGGCTGCCGGAGCGCTTGAGGTGGTGCACGTGCCTGATGGGTTCGGCGCGACACGGCAACGGCCGCCCGGCGCCCGAGGAGTCCGGCCGGAGGCCGGCTGCGCGTCTGCCGAGGCAAGGCGACCGGAAGCCCGGCCGGCGCCTGAGGCCGAGCTGCCGCAGGCGCGAACAGCGGGCGCAGCCCGCGGATGGGGGCCCGGGGGCGAGGCCCCCGCAGTGCAAACCGGAGGCGTCAGCCGACCCCGCGCATCGCCTTCCGAGCCCGCGACTCGATCCCACGGAAGTGCGTGCTCATGGCCGCCCGCACCCGCTCCCGGTCCCGAGCCCGAAGGGCCCGGACGATCTCGCGATGCCGCCGGGCCGTCCCCATCGGCGACGGATCATCGGCCCACCCCCGCGCCCCGGCCACCCGGTGGAAGACGTTCCAGAACGCCCCGAGCAGCTGCGGCACCAGCGTGTTGCCCAGCGACCGGTACAGCACCTCGTGGAAGTCCCGGTCCTCCTCCGGAAAGACCTCACCCTGCTTGGCGCGCGCCTCCATCCGCCCCACGATGGAGTCGAGTTCGTCGAGGTCCGAGTCCGGCACGGAGTCGACGATCCGCAGCACCAGCCCCTCCTCCAGCACCTCCCGCACCTGGAGGATCTCGCCCAGCGCCTGCGCCGCGTCGATGGGGTCCCCGCCGAGCTGGACGAGCGTACGGAAGGTCAGCCCGTCGGCCAGCGGAGTCAGCGACGCCTGGCCGACGTACGTGCCGTAACCGTGCCGGATCTCGACGATGTCCAGCGCCTGCAGGGCCTTCAGCGCCTCACGGACGGAGTTGCGGCTGACGCCGAGGTCGTCCATCAGCTCGGTCTCGGTGGGCAGCACCTGCCCCGGCCGCAGTCCGCGGTCGAGGATCAGCTGCATGATCTCGCTCTGGATCTGGCCGCCCATCCGCCGCTGGCGGTCCGAGCGCGTGTGACGTCGGGAGAGCTCCTGGGGCATGGCGCTTATCGTACGCACAAGGATGGGACATCCTACGTACGTTTCGTCACGCTCCTCCGGACGATCCCGGAATGATCAGCCCGGATTCGTAGGCGAGGACGACGAGTTGAGCCCGGTCTCGGACGTTCATCTTGCCCATGATGCGGCTTACGTGCGTCTTCGCGGTCAGCGGCGACAGGCTGAGGGCCTCGGCGATCTCCGTGTTGTTCAGGCCGCGGGCGACGAGCGAGAGCACCTCGCGCTCACGCGGGGAGAGGTCGCGCAGCGCCTCGGGCTGCGCGTCGACGGGCGCCGCGGCGCCGGGGAAGCGCACGACGCGTTCGATGAGCCGGGCGGTGGGCCCCGGGGAGAGCAGGGCCTCGCCGGCGGCGACGGTCCGGATCGCCTCCAGCAGGTCGGCCGGCCTGGTGTCCTTCACCAGGAAGCCGGAGGCGCCGGCCCGCAGCGCCTCGATGATGTGCTCGTCGGTGTCGTACGTCGTGAGCACCAGCACCTTCACCCCGGCCAGGTCCTCGTCGGCGGCGATGAGCCGGGTGGCCTCGATGCCGTCGAGCACCGGCATCCGGATGTCCATGACCACCAGGTCGGCCCGGCGTTCGCGCGCCAGCTCCACGGCCTCGCGGCCGTTGGCGGCCTCGGCGACGACGTCCATGCCCGGGGTCGCGGCGATCAGCATGGCGAAGGCGGAACGGACGAGGGTCTGGTCGTCGGCGAGGACCACCCGGATCGGCTGGGCGTCGGTCGTCATGAAAGCGGACTCCAGTGGACGTCGGAAGGGAAGAAGGGAAGGGAAGGAGGGAAGGGAAAGAGGAGACACGGAACAGCGCGCCGAACGGGAGATCACCCCCCGCCGGACCTCACCCTCCGCCCTCCGCGCCGCACGGCAGCAGCGCCCGTACCGCGAACCCCGCCGTATCCGCCCGCGGCCCCGCGTCGAGCGTGCCGCCGACGCTGCGCGCCCGCTCGCGCATCCCGACCAGGCCGAACCCCGGCGTGCCCGAGGCGGCGGCCGGATCGGGCCTGCCGTCGTCGACGACCTCCACGCGCAGCGCCCGCGCGGCCCGGTCCAGGGCGACGGTCACGGCGACGCCCACCGACGAGCCGCCGTGCTGGACGGCGTTGGTGAGCGCCTGCTGCACGATCCGGTACGCCGCGGCGCCCACGGCGGGCGGCACGCCGTCCGGTGTGTCGACGGACAGCGACACCGACGCCCCGGCCAGCTCGGCCGCCTTGCCCAGGTCCGTCAGGCCCGTCAGCCCCGGCGGCGGGCTGCTGTCGTCGTCGGCCCGCAGCACCTGCAGGGTGCGCTTGAGTTCGCCCCGCGCCTCGCGGCAGGTGTCGGCGATGCCGTCGAGGGCGTCCACCAGCACCGTCCGGTCGAGCCGGGAGGGGTCGGCGTTCAGCACATGGGCGGCGGCGGCCGTCTGCACGCCGATCACGGTGATGCTGTGGGCCAGCAGGTCGTGCAGATCGCGGGCGATGCGCAGCCGCTCCTCCGCGACCCGGCGGGCGGCGGTCTCCTCACGGGTGCGTTCGGCGCGTTCGGCCCGTTCGACGATGGCACCGATGTAGTTGCGGTGCACCCGTACCGCCTCGCCGGTCAGCGCGGTGGCCAGGATCCAGCCGGAGATCCGGGCCAGCTCCAGGCCGCGGTGCGGGTTGATGATGCTCATCATGATCACGGCCGTGGCGAGCAGCGTCGGAACCACGATGAGGGTCCGCCGCCGCGGCCCGGCCACCGCGAGCGAGTAGATGACCACGATGGTCACCGGGATCAGCGCCGAGTGGGCGTTGTTCAGGCTGTGGTACGCGCCCTCGGTGACGAGCAGCGCCATCAGCACGCCCATCGGGTACAGCCGCCGCCAGGCGAGCGTCAGCGCCGACAGCGCGAACAGCGTCCAGCCGAGCATGTCGGGCGTGTGCGCGTTGTCGCCCTGGGCGACGAAGGCCAGCGGCACGGACCCCGCGCCGAGCAGCGCCGCGAACAGCCAGTCCCGGCGGGTGGGCTGCCTGGCGCGGTGCGCCGGATGCACTCTGACGGTCAACACGTCCTCCATAGTCCCCGATCCGTACGTACGACCGGGACCCCCGGGGAGTAATCCCGGGGGTCCCGGTCCGGCGCGGTGCCGTCGGACCACGCCCGACAGCTCGCCGGAGCGCTGCCGTCGGACCGCACCCGACGGCCCGCCGCCGCGCTGCTGTCAGGCGACGCCCGCCGGCTCGCGCTCGCGCGGCGCCTCGACCGGGGCCGGGGCCTTCGACAGCGGCCCGGGCCACCACACCTTCCGCTTCAGCGCCACGCTGGCCGAGGTGACCAGATAGGTGCGGACGAGGAAGGTGTCCAGCAGCACACCGACCGCGATGACGAAGCCCATCTCGACCAGCGACACCAGCGGCATGTTGATCAGTACGGAGAAGGTCGCCGCCAGCACCAGCCCGGCCGAGGCGATCACCCCGCCCGTGGTGCGCAGCGCCTTCAGCGCCGCCGGTGCCGGCTCCAGGCCCGACAGCGACTCCTCCCGCATGCGGTGCATCAGGAAGATGCCGTAGTCGACGCCCAGCGCCACCAGGAAGACGAAGGACAGCAGCGGCAGCGCCGGATCGTTCCCGGCGAATCCGAAGACCGGCTCGAAGACCAGCCCGCCGATGCCCAGCGCCGCACCCCACACCGCGACGACCGCGGCCACCAGGATCAGCGGCGCGACCAGGCTGCGCAGCAGCACGACCAGGATCAGCAGCACCGCGCCCAGCACCAGCGGGATGACGATCATGCGGTCGCTGGCGTTGGTGTCCTTCAGGTCGATCAGCTGGGCGCTGGGCCCGCCGACGTAACCCTCGTCCACCGTCGTGCGCAGCGCCTCGATGGTCGCCGTCTCCGCCGCGGACTCCGGCGGCGCGTCGGCGATCACCGCGATCTCCGTCCAGCCCTCGCCGCTGCGCCCGCGCTCGGCCTGGGCCACGCCCTCGGTGCCGCGCACCGCCCGCAGCGCGGAGTCCGCCTTCGCCGTCGGTACGACCAGCTCGATCGGCTGGCTGCCGCGCTCGGGGAACGCGGTGGCGAGCGTCTCGGTGGCGCTGATCGACTCCGGGGTCTCGGTGAAGGAGTCCTCGTTCTTCAGGCTGCCCGACAGGTTCAGCGTGCCCAGCGCCAGCGCGCCCAGCAGCAGCGCGCCCACACCCAGCACGGTCAGCGGGCGGCGGCCCGCCGAACCGCCCATCGCGGCGAAGATCGAGCGCCGCTCCTTCGGCTGCGAGCCGAACGCCGGCACCAGCGGCCAGAACACCCGCCGCCCCAGCAGCACCAGCAGCGCCGGCAGCAGGGTCATCATCGCCGCCAGGGCGCTCAGCACGCCCACCGTGCCCGACGGGCCCATGCCGCGGCTGCTGTTCAGATCGGCGGCCAGCAGGCACAGCAGGCCGACGGCCACCGTGCCCGACGACGCCAGCACCGCCGGACCGCAGCCGCGGATCGCGGCGCGCATCGCGTCGTACGGACGCTCGATACGGCGCAGCTCCTCGCGGTAGCGGGAGACCAGCAGCAGCGCGTAGTCGGTGCCCGCGCCGAAGACCAGGATGTTCGTCACGCCCGTGCTCTGACCGGTGACCTGGGTGCCGAACCACTCGTGCAGTCCGTACGTCACGGCCATCGCCAGCGCGTTCGCCACGCCCGCGGTGACCAGCGGCACCAGCCACAGCACCGGGCTGCGGTAGATCACGATCAGCAGCACCGCGACCACGGCCACCGTGGTGTACAGCAGCGGGCCGTCCAGCGAGCCGAACACCTCGCGCATGTCGGCCTGCAGCCCGCCGGGCCCGCCGACCTCCGCGCTCAGCCCGTCCGAGCCGCGCACGGTCTCCCGCACGTCCTCGACCAGCGCGCTCTGCTTCTCCTCGTCCTGTCCGGGCTCCGTCGTCGACACTGGGTACATCAGCGTCGCGCCGTCCTTCGACGGGACCGCCTCGGGCCGGGCGGACAGCTCGTGCGCGGCCGCGACCTCGTCGACCTGCCGCTGGGCGGTGGCCTTGTCGGCGCCGGTCAGCCCGCCGTCACGGTGGTAGACCAGCACCAGGTCGGTGGACTCGCCGCCCGGGAGTCGGTCCTGGATCTTCGCCACCTGCGTGGAGTCGGCGCTGTTCGGCAGATAGTCAACCGGCCGGTTCTGCTCGGCGTCGCCGAGCTTCCCGGCGAACGGCCCGGCAAGGGCGATCACCGCCACCCACATCGCCAGCAGCGTCCAGGGGACGAACCTCCCCTTGCGGCGCTGCTTGTCCTGCACGGCCCCCATGGGGCACCCCTCTCCCTCGGATGTCCGGTTCGCATCCCAGACTCCCGGCGGAAGGGAGCGTGTTCGTCGCCCGCCCGACCGAAGTCGCGGCTACTCCCTCGGGGGGTGCGAGGGGCGCGCTACTCCCCCGGGAGTAGCGGCACGGGAGGTACCGGCGGGGAAATCCGCTCGCCGCCGCCCCCGCCTTCCCGACTACCATGGCCGGGAACCAGTCGTCGTCGAGGAAAAGGGACCCGCAGGCCATAGAGCCGGCCCATGACACAGACACCCTCCAGCCGCCGCAGCGACGAGAGTGCGGCGCGCGCTCAGATCACCATTCCGGCGAAGCACCCCATGGTCACCGTGCTGGGCTCCGGCGACTCGCTGCTCCGCACCATCGAGAAGGCCTTCCCCGCGGCCGACATCCACGTCCGGGGCAACGAGGTCACCGCCACCGGCGACGCGTCCGACGTCGCCCTCATCCAGCGCCTGTTCGACGAGATGCTGCTGGTGCTGCGCACCGGACAGCCCATGACCGAGGACGCCGTGGAGCGCACCATCGCCATGCTGCAGAAGAGCGAAGAGGGGGAGGCCGGCGGCCACGACTCGCCGTCCGAGGTCCTCACCCAGAACATCCTGTCCAACCGGGGCCGCACCATCCGCCCCAAGACGCTGAACCAGAAGAAGTACGTCGACGCCATCGACCGGCACACGATCGTCTTCGGCATCGGCCCCGCCGGCACCGGCAAGACGTACCTCGCGATGGCCAAGGCCGTACAGGCGCTGCAGTCCAAGAGCGTCAACCGGATCATCCTCACCCGCCCCGCGGTCGAGGCCGGCGAGCGCCTGGGCTTCCTGCCCGGCACGCTCTACGAGAAGATCGACCCGTATCTGCGCCCGCTGTACGACGCGCTGCACGACATGCTCGACCCGGACTCGATCCCGCGCCTGATGGCCGCGGGAACGATCGAGGTCGCACCGCTGGCGTACATGCGCGGCCGGACGCTGAACGACGCGTTCATCATCCTCGACGAGGCGCAGAACACGAACCCCGAGCAGATGAAGATGTTCCTCACCCGGCTCGGCTTCAACTCCAAGATCGTGGTCACGGGCGACGTCACGCAGGTCGACCTGCCGGGCGGCACCAAGTCCGGGCTGCGTCAGGTGCAGGGCATCCTCGAGGGCGTCGACGACGTCCACTTCTCCCTGCTCACCAGCAAGGACGTCGTACGCCACAAGCTCGTCAGCCGTATCGTCGAGGCGTACGACAAGTTCGACCACAAGCACGGCAAGAAGTAGCCCACGCCCCTCGGCGCCCGCCGGCGCCACCTCGAAAGAACGGCAAGAGCAGCCCATGTCCATCGACGTCAACAACGAGTCCGGCACCGAGATCGACGAGACGGCGGTGCTGGACGTCGCGCGCTACGCGCTGGCCCGGATGCGGATCCACCCGCTCTCCGAGCTGAGCGTCATCGTCGTCGACGCCCCGGCCATGGAGCAGCTGCACATCCAGTGGATGGACGAGCCGGGGCCGACGGACGTGATGTCCTTCCCGATGGACGAGCTGCGCCCGCCGGCCAAGGACGACGAGGAGCCGCCGCAGGGGCTGCTCGGCGACATCGTGCTGTGCCCGGAGGTCGCGAAGAAGCAGGGCGAGGACGCGCCGACGAAGCACTCCATGGACGAGGAGCTGCAGCTGCTCACCGTCCACGGGGTGCTGCACCTGCTGGGTTACGACCACGAGGACCCGGACGAGAAGGCGGAGATGTTCGGCCTGCAGAAGGCCATCGTCGACGGCTGGCGCGCCGAGCGCGGTATCGAGGGGCCGTCCCCCGCGCCCACCACCCGATGACCGGTCAGCTGATCGCGCTGGCGGTCCTGCTGGTCGTCGTCGCCTGGCTGGCCGCCTGCGCGGAGACCGGTCTGTCGCGCACCACGCGGGTCTCCGCCCAGGAGGCGGTACGGGCCGGACGGCGCGGCTCCGCGAAGCTGGTGCAGGTCGCCGACGACCCGGTGCGCTATCTGAACGTGGCGCTGCTGGTGCGTATCGCGTGCGAGATGGGCGCGGCGGCGATCGTGACCTACGTCAGTCTGGAGGAGGTCGACGGCACCTGGCAGGCGCTGACGGTGGCGATCGGCGTCATGGTGCTCGTCTCGTACGTCGCGGTCGGCGTCTCGCCGCGCACGATCGGCCGCCAGCACCCGGTCGGTACGACCACGGCCGCCGCGTACGTCCTCCTCCCGCTGGCCCGGATCATGGGCCCGATCCCCCGGCTGCTGATCCTCCTCGGCAACGCGCTCACCCCCGGCAAGGGCTTCCGGATGGGTCCCTTCGCCTCGGAGCAGGAGCTGCGGGCGATGGTGGACTTCGCGGAGCGGGAGTCCCTCATCGAGGACGAGGAGGCCCGGATGGTGCACTCCGTCTTCGAGCTGGGCGACACGCTCGTACGCGAGGTGATGGTGCCGCGTACGGACGTGGTGACGATCGAGCGCTACAAGACGATCCGCCAGGCGCTCACCCTCGCGCTGCGCTCGGGCTTCTCGCGCATCCCGGTCACCGGGGAGAACGAGGACGACGTCGTCGGCATCGTGTACGTCAAGGACCTCGCCCGCAAGACGCACATCAACCGCGACTCGGAGTCCGAGCCGGTCTCGACCGCCATGCGGCCGGCGTACTTCGTGCCGGACACCAAGAACGCCGACGCGATGCTGCGGGACATGCAGCGGCAGCGTAACCACGTCGCGGTGGTGATCGACGAGTACGGCTCGACGGCCGGGATCGTCACGATCGAGGACATCCTGGAGGAGATCGTCGGCGAGATCACCGACGAGTACGACCGGGAGCTGCCGCCTGTCGAGCCCCTGGGCTCGGAGCGCTACCGGGTCACGGCCCGTCTCGACATCGGCGATCTCGGGGAGCTGTACGACCTGCAGCTGGACGACGAGGACGTGGAGACGGTCGGTGGTCTCCTCGCCAAGTCCCTCGGCCGGGTCCCGATCGCGGGCGCGACGACGGAGGTCGACGTCTCCCATGACGGATCGGATCCGAGCCTGACGGCGCTGCGGCTGACGGCGGAGTCCGCGGCGGGGCGGCGGAACAAGATCGTCACGGTGCTGGTGGAGCCTGTCCGCGCGACTCCTTCGGAGGAGGAGGGGCGCTGACCGGTGCGGCGGTGTCCCTGACCGTACTGTCGGCGCTGCGCGCCTCGGCCTCAGACGCCGGCCGGGCTTCGAGTTGCGTTTGCGTCGGCTGACGCGCAGCCGGCCTTCGGCCGGAGTCCTCAGGCGCCAGACGGGCTTCATGTCGCCTTGCGTCGGCTGACGCGGGTCGGCGCTGCGCGCCTCGGCCTCAAACGCCGGCCGGGCTGGGATGCGGCCTTCCCCCATACCCCTGACCGCACAATCGGCGCTGCGCGCCTCGGCCTCAGACGCCGGCCGGGCTGGGATGCGGCCTTCCCCCCCATACCCCTGACCGCAGTGTCGGCCCCGGCCGGAGTGCCTGAGTGTCGGGACGACTTGAAGTCGTGTGTGCGGGGCCTTGCCTGGGGGGCGTTAGGAAACTTTACTAACTGTTGCGCATTAGGCTCCATGCCGCTCCTCGTCAGGAGGTCGTGATGTACGTGCCCAGACGCACCGCCTCAGCGCGCCGCCCGATCGGGCTGATCCTGCTCAGTCTGCTGCTCGCCCTTCTCGGGTTCCCCCCGGCCGGCTCCGCCACCGCGGCCGGTGCCGCCGCCGTCTCGTCCGCCGAGCTCAACGGGGGCTGGGCGCTGCGGTCCGCCGACGAGGTCGGGGACACCGGTCCCGTCATCTCCCAGCCGGGGTACGGCACCGCCGGCTGGCATCCCGTCACCCTGCCCTCGACCGTGATGGCGGCCCTGACCGCCGACGGCACGTACAAGGACGTCTTCTTCGGGCAGAACCTCAAGAACGTCCCCGATCTGACCACCCGCGACTGGTGGTACCGCGGCGAGTTCACCGCCCCGGCCGCCGCCGCCGGGCAGGCGTACTGGCTGCGCTTCAAGGGCGTCAGCTACCGCGCCCAGATCTGGCTCAACGGCACGCAGCTCGACGCGAACGCCGTCGGCACGATGACCGAGCACGCCTACAACGCCGGCGCGCTGATCCGGCCCGGCCAGACCAACGCCCTGGCGATCCGGGTCACCCCGCCCGCCCACGCCTGCAAGGACCTCTCCTTCTGCACGGTCGACTGGTCGCCCGAGGCCCCCGACATGGGCGCCGGGCTGTGGGGGAAGACGCTGCTGGAGACCACCGGGCCGGTCGCCCTGCGCGACCCGTACGTGAAGACCGATCTGCCGCTGCCGGACACCTCCACCGCCGACCTCACCGTCTACGTCGACGCCCTCAACGCCACCGCCGCGCCCGTCACCACGACCGTCGCCGCGACGATCAGCAAGCCCGGACAGACCACGGTCACGGTCAGCCAGAACGTGACCCTGGCGGCGGGGGAGCGGCGCGAGGTGGCGTTCACCCCCGCGTCGTACCCGCAACTGCGGCTGAGCAGCCCCGTGCTGTGGTGGCCGCACGAGTTCGGCAGCCCCGAGCTGTACGGGCTGACCGCCACCGCCTCCGTCGCCGGCGCGGTCTCCGACACCCGGGGCATCGACTTCGGCGTCCGGGAGATCACCGACTCCCGCACCACCGTGCAGGGCACGTCCTTCTCCCGCTACCAGGTCAACGGCAAGGACTTCTTCTTCCGCGGCGGCGGCTACGCCTGGGACATGTTCCAGCGCTGGGACACGAAGACCAACACCGCCCACGTCCGCTACGCAAAGGACATGGGCCTGAACGTCATCCGGCTGGAGGGCAACGTCGGCAACGAGGAGCTGTACGACATCGCCGACCGCGAGGGCATGCTGCTCTGGCCCGGCCTGGTGTGCTGCAGCGCCTGGGAGGACGACCAGGGCTGGTCCGCCGAGCAGGAGCAGGTGGCCAGGGCGTCGGTGGAGACGCAGATGCGCGCCTCGCGCCACCACGCCAGCAGCATGATGTGGGCCCACGGCAGCGACCAGCCGCCGACCGCCGCGCACCTGGCGGCGTACCAGGCGATCGCCGACCGGCTGCACTGGCAGAACCCGGTGAACAACAACGTCGCCACCTGGGCCGACCCCAACGCCGGCATGAAGATGGACGGCCCGTACAAGTGGGAGCCGCCCGTGCTGTGGTGGGACACCACCAAGGCCGGCAGCGCCTTCGGTACGACGGGGGAGGAGGGCACGGAGGGCCCGCCGCCGGCGGAGAGCCTCGCCAAGTTCCTCGCCCCCGCCGACCAGTGGCCGCTGGGCACCGCCTTCGACTACCACGCGGGCAAGTCCGGCAGCGTCTTCGACAACATCGACGTGTACGACGCGGGACTGAACGGCCGCCATGGCACGGCGGGTTCGCTGGCGGACTACTCGAAGAAGTCCGAGCTGATGAACTACGAGACCACCCGGTCCTTCTTCGAGGCGTGGAGCTCGCACCGGTTCAGCCAGGCGTTCGGCACGATCTTCTGGATGCAGAGCACCGCCTGGCCCTCCACGCACTGGAGCCTGTACGACTACTACCTCAAGCCGGGCGGCAGCTACTTCGGCGCCAAGAAGGCCAACCGGCCCGTCCATCTGACGTACGACTACGCGACCCGCGCAGTCACCGCCGTGAACTCCACGCTCGCCGCGCGGAGCGGGCTCACGGCCACCACGACCGTGTACAACATCCCCGACCTGTCACAGAAGTTCACCCGGACCGTCCCGGTCGGCGGCGCCGCCAACGCCGCGGCGGTCGTCGACACGCTGCCCGCGCTCACCGGGCTGTCGGCGACGTACTTCATCCGGCTGCAGCTGAAGGACGCGTCGGGCGCGGTCGTCGACGACAACCTCTACTGGTACTCCACCCGGCCGGACGTCCTCGGCAAGCGCAGCACCTGGTACATGACGGCGGTCAAGACGTACGCCGACCTGACCGGGCTCAACTCGCTGCCCGCGAACAGCCAGGTGGCGACCAGCGTCAGCCGTACGGCCGGCGGCGGCACCGAGACCGCCACGATCCGGCTGACCAACAACAGCACGACGGCCATCGGCTTCTTCCTCCGGCCCGAGATCACCGCGGGCGACGGCGGGAGCGAGGTCCTGCCGGTGAACTACAGCGACAACTACGTCTCCCTCTTCCCGGGGGAGTCGACCACCGTCACCGCCCGGTACGACACGGCGGACCTGGGCGGGAAGGCCCCGTATCTGCGGCTGCGCGGCTACAACATCCCGACCAGCAGCGTTCCGGTGCCGTGACGCCGGGGCGCTCGCCCGCCCCGTGAAAGCCACCGGCCCCGCCCGTACCCCCGGGCGGGGCCGGTGCCCGCTCCGGGTGTTCCCGGTCGCGTGAACGGGCTCTTGACCCCTGCGCCGTCGCCCCCTAAGTTGCGCATGACATCCCACGTCCCATATCCCACGACCGGACGGTCCGTGACTCCTGCCGCAACAGGAAGGCGAGCCGCACCATGCCCCCACACCGCGCCCGTACCCGGACGGCCCTGGCCGTCGCCGGCGTCCTCGGCCTCCTCCCGCTCGGCGGCGGGCAGGCCGCCGCCGCGACCCCCGAGTTCAGCGAGACCGCGCTCTTCACCGCCGGCACCGGCGGCTACGCCTGCTACCGCATACCCGTGGTGGTCAGGGCGAGGAACGGCGATCTGCTCGCCTTCGCCGAAGGACGGGTGGCCGGCTGCGGTGACAAGGGCGACATCGACATCGTGCTGCGCCGCTCCCTCGACGGCGGCGTCACCTGGCAGCCCCAGCAGGTCGTCCTCGCCGGCAACGGCGACACCCGCGGCAACCCGGCGCCCGTCGTGGACCGGGACAGCGGCCGCATCTCCCTGCTCAGCACCTGGAATCCGGGCACGGACGACACCGACCGGGTGCCGTATCTGCAGTACTCCACCGACGACGGCGCCTCCTGGGGCGCCGCGACGAACATGCGGACGGTGCTCTCCAGGCCGGAGTGGGACCGCTGGTACGCCACCGGGCCCAACGCCGGCATCCAGCTGGCGAACGGCCCGCACGCCGGCCGGCTGGTCGTCGGCGGCAACCACGAGGGCACCGACGGCCGGGTCGGCGCCCACCTCATGTACAGCGACGACGGCGGGCTGAACTGGCGTATCGGCGCCGACGACACGCGCACCGGGACGAGCCTGAAGCCCCAGGAGCTGAGCCTCTTCGAGAAGGCGGACGGCGCCGTCGTCGCCCAGGCCCGCGACGAGAACGGCACGGACGCCGGCAACCGCGCCTTCGCCACCTCCACCGACCAGGGCGCGAGCTTCGACGCCCCGTTCCGTACCGACCCCGCGCTGCAGAGCCCCGTCGTGCAGGGCTCCACGGTCAACCACGGCGGCAGGGTGCTCCTCTCCGCCCCCGCCCATCCGTACAGCCGCGAGGTCATGACGGTCCGCGCCTCGTCCGACGAGGGCGCCACCTGGGAGACCTGGGACCAGGGGCGCGTGGTCAACTGGGGCTGGAGCGCGTACTCCTCGCTGGTCGAGCTCGCCGCCGACCGGGTGGGCCTGCTGTACGAGACCGGGTCCGCCAACCCGTACGGCGGGATCCGCTGGGCCCGATTCAACGACGCCTACCTCGACCAGCCCAACGGCACCCCGCCCGGCTTCCCGCCCCCGCCGGCCCCCGGTCCGACCACGCCGGACTCCTCGACGTACGGGAACAAGGGCTATGTGCGGGGTACCTCCTCGCTCAAGCCGGGCAGGTTCGGCAACTCCGTCTACCTCAACAACGCCGACGACCACATCGACGCGCGGATCGAGGTCCCGTACGCCGGCTCCCTCGACCTCGGCGCCGGCGACTTCACCTGGACGGGGTGGTTCAAGTACGGCCGCACCGACGCCCGGCACACGATCGCCTGGGCGTACCGCTACGGCAGCGGCACCGCGAAACCGCAGATCTGGCTGCGCGCCGAGCCCGCCGACCACCGGATCCGGGCCTATCTGCAGACCGACCAGGGCGGCGTGGAGGTCAAGACCGCCCAGGCGTACAACGACAACACCTTCCACTTCGTGAGCCTGCAGCGCACCGGCGGCCGGCTGACGCTCGCCGTGGACGGCACGGCGGTGTCGGCCACGGCGCCGGCCGGATCGGTGACGATCGGCAAGGAGTTCGGCATCGACGGCTACCACTTCGGCGAGTCGCTCGCCGGCACGGACCGCTTCCACGGGTACCTCGACGACATGCGGGTGTACAACCGGGCGCTGACCGCCGCGGAGCTGAGCTCGATCCGCACGTCGAACGCGGGCGTGACATCGGGGCTCAGGCTGCGCCTGCCGCTGGACGTGATCGGCTGATGCCGGACCGCCCGACACCTGACAGGGAGCGCCCGATGCCCGGCACCGACCGACCGATTCCCGGCACCGACCGTATGGAGCGCTTCTACGCCAGGCTCTCCTCGATCGCCTACGGCGGGGACTACAACCCCGAGCAGTGGCCGAAGGAGGTCTGGGCCGAGGACGCCGAGCTGATGGCCGAGGCGTCGGTCAGCCTCGCCACGGTCGGCATCTTCTCCTGGGCGAAGTCCGAACCCCGCCCGGGCGAGTACGACTTCGGCTGGCTGGACGAGCACCTGGACCGCCTCGCCGCGGGCGGCCAGGCGGTGTGCCTCGCCACGATGACGGCCTCCCCGCCGGCCTGGCTGTCGCGCCTGCACCCGGAGGTCCTGCCGGTGACGGAGGACGGGGTGCGCCTCTCGCCGGGCGCGCGCCAGCACTACTGCCCGTCCTCGCCGGTCTACCGCGAGCACGCCGTGCGCCTCGTCGAGCAGGTCGCCGGGCGCTACGGCGGCCATCCGGCGCTCGCCCTGTGGCACATCGGCAACGAGTACGGCTGCCACATCTCCCGGCACTGCTACTGCGACGTCTCGGCCGAGGCGTTCCGCCGCTGGCTGCGGGCGCGCCACGGCACGGTCGACGCGCTCAACGACGCCTGGTCGACGGCCTTCTGGTCGCAGCGCTACGACTCCTTCGAGGAGGTCCTCCCGCCCCGCACGGCCCCGACCTTCCGCAACCCCGCCCAGCTGATCGACTTCCAGCGCTTCTCCTCGGACGAGCTGCTGTCGCTGTACCTGGCGGAGAAGGAGGTCCTGGACCGGATCACCCCGTCGGTGCCCGTGACGACGAACTTCGTCCCGGTGGCCAGGACCCTCGACCTCTTCGCCTGGGCCCGCCACATGGACGTCGTCTCGTACGACTCCTACCCGGATCCGCACGACGCCGGTGCCGCGCACCTGACGGCCTTCTCGTACGACGTGATGCGCGGGCTGCGCGGCGGGCAGCCGTGGCTGCTGATGGAGCAGTCCCCCTCGGCCGTCAACTGGCGTGAGCGCAACGGCGCCAAGCCGCGCGGCCGGATGGAGCTGGACAGCTGGCAGGCGGTGGCGCACGGCGCGGACTCCGTCCTGTTCTTCCAGTGGCGCCAGTCGCGCGGCGGCGCGGAGAAGTGGCACGCGGCGATGGTGCCGCACGGCGGCCGGTCCTCGCGCGTGTTCCGGGACGTGACGGCGCTGGGCGCCTCCCTCGCCTCGCATCCGGAGCTGCTGGGCGCGCGGCCGCGGCGGGCGGATGCGGCGCTGGTCCTCGACTGGCCCAACTGGTGGGCCCTCGAACTGGACGCCCGCCCCTCGTCCGGCGTCCGCGTCCTGGACGCGGCCCTCGCCCACCACAAGCCGCTGTACGACGCGTCGGTTGCGTGTGACGTGGTCCCGCTGGACGCGGACCTCTCCCCGTACCGGCTGCTCCTGGTCCCGAACCTGTACATGGTCTCGGAGGCGCAGGCCAGCGCCCTCTGCTCGTACGTCGCGAACGGCGGCACGCTGCTCATGTCCTTCTTCTCGGGCCTGGTCGACGAGCACGACCGCGTCCATCTCGGGGGCTACCCGGCGGTGTTCCGTGAGCTCCTGGGCCTGCGGATCGACGAGTTCGACCCCTTGCCGGAGGGGGAGACGCTGTCCCTGTCGTACGCCCCGGACGCGACGGCGTCCCTCTGGTCGGAGTACGTCGAGCTGGAGGGCGCCGAGCCCCTGGCGACCTTCACCTCGGGCCCGGCCACCGGCTCCCCGGCGCTGACGTCCCACCGCCACGGCGCCGGCACGGCGTACTACCTCGCCACCCGCCCGGACCCCTCGACGATGCGCACGCTGCTGGACACGATCCGCTCGGCGGCCGGCGTCCCCCCGGCCCTCCCCGACCTCCCGCAGGGGGTACAGGCCCGCACCCGGATCACGGCGGACGGAACGCCGCGACACGTGGTGCTGAACTGGACACCGGCTCCCGTGATGGTGCAGGGCCGCGAACTGGAGCCGTACGGGGTGGCGGTGTTGTAGCGCTCTACCGCCCGGAAGGGCCCGCCCCCAGCGCCGCCGCGGCGCTGCGCCTGACGCGCGGCGAGGAGTCGTCGAGCATCCGCCGCACCCGCGGGTCCGCGGCCGCACCGAGCACCGCCAGCGCGGTCACGGCCTCGGCCCGTACCGCCGGTCGCGGATGGTCCAGCAGGGGCCACAGCAGCGTGTGGTCCCGCGCCGTACCGCACTCGCCCAGGCCCGCGACGACCCCGGGAGCAGGCGCCGCGGCCCGGTAGTGCGCGGCGGGGTCGCCGCCGCTCTGCCGGACCGCCCACTGCGCGCAGGCCCGCACGATCCGGGCGCGGTCAGCGAGCCAGGACGCGGCCTCGGCGCCGCGGCCGGCCCGGACCAGCGCGGTCACCGCGTCGGCCCGTACCGCCGTGGCGCGGGCGGTCAGCAGGGTGTCCAGCACGCCGGGGCGGGGGTCGCGCAGGGCCGGCGCCGCGCAGACGCGCTGGACGATCACGTCGCCGTCGGTGGCCGCCACCCGCGCCAGGCGCTCGAGAGGGAGCCGGCCGTCGGCGGCGGCCGTCTCGAAGGCGAAACGGCGGAGCACCCGGTCCGGTGAGGTGTACGCCGGCTCCCACGCGTCCGCCTCGGTGACGGCGCGGGTCACCTCCTGCAGCGCCCAGCCGCCGTGGCGGCGGCCGCGCAGATGGAGGGCGTGGCGCAGGAGCCGGTCGAGGCGGTCGGGGTCGGGGGAGGCGCTGCCCAGCGCCGCCGTCAGCTTGCGCCGGGCGGACTCCCGTACCGGCGCCGCGCTGTCGACGCAGCGCAGCAGGACGAGCGGGTCCAGCGACGGCGGCAGGTCGCGGTCCAGGGCGGCCTCGCGGATGCGGCCGTTCGCGTGGCTCAGGGCCGCGGCGGCTTCCTCGGGGGTGGGGGGCGAGGCGGGCTCCGGCAAGGGCCACGACCAGTGGTGGCGGATGTCCCGGTCGTAGTCCGCCCATTCGCGGGGCTCGGCGTGCTCCGCCGGGACGGGCGGCCAGTGGAGGTCAGTCACCGAGGAGCCCGTTCAGGCCGCTCAGCTTGTCGGGGTTCACCTGCATGCGCAGGTTGTGGATCAGGCCGTCCGTGAGGTCGTACGTCAGGGTGGCGACCGTGATGTCGCCCAGCTTGGCCAGGAGGCCCAGCTCGCCGTTGATGGCGGCCGGGTGGAAGGTGAGGGACTCGAAGCCCGGTTTGGCGAGGACGCCGAGCAGCCAGCGGGCGACGTGGTCCGTGCCGTGCAGCGGGCGGCGGGCCGCGGTGATCTTCCCGCCGCCGTCCGACCAGGCGGTGACGTCCGGGGCCAGCAGGGAGAGGACGGCGGTGAGGTCGCCGCCCGCGCAGGCGTTCCTGAACTTCGCGGTGACCTCGCGGCGTTCCGCCGGGTCCGCGTCGAAGCGCGGGCGGCGGGCCTGCACGTGGGAGCGGGCGCGGCGGGCGATCTGGCGGACGGTGGCCTCGGGGCGGTCGACCGTCTCGGCGATCTCCGCGTGCGAGTAGCCGAAGACCTCGCGGAGCAGGAACACCGCGCGTTCGACGGGGCTGAGGGTCTCCAGGACCACCAGCATCGCGGTGGAGACGGTGTCGGCCATTTCGGCGTCCTCGGCGATGTCGGGCGAGGTCAGCACGGGCTCGGGGAGCCACGGGCCGACATACGTCTCGCGGGTGGCGCGGGCGGAGGTGAGCCGGTTGAGGGACAGGTTCGTGACCGTGCGGACCAGATAGGCGCGGGGGTTGCGGACCGCGGCGCGGTCCGTGCCCGCCCAGGCCAGCCAGGTGTCCTGCAGCACGTCCTCGGTGTCGGTGACGGTGCCGAGCATCCGGTAGGCGGTGGCGAACAGCAGCCGCCGGTGCTCGAGGTACGGGTCCGTGGCGGCCGGTTCCGGCGTTCCTTCGGTCACCGGCCGATGATCCCATGCGGCGGCCGGTGACCGAAGGGGGTGGGCGGTGAGCATCAACGGGTCGCCCTCCCGCCCTTGGAGAGCTGCGCGGTGACGACGAACCGCTTGCTCAGCCGGTACGTGGTGAGCGGGCTGGCGCTGACCATCTCCTTGTACATGACGGCCGCCCGCCCGGTGAGCCGCGTCCGCCGCGGGGTGTCGTCGGCGTGGGTGAACTGGATGACCGCGTCGCGCCGGCCGAGGCTCACCGGCTGGTGGAAGTAGCCGTACCGGAACGGCTTGGCCCGCCTGCCGCGCAGCACACGGGCGATGGTGTCGGCGGTGTACGCGCCGGTGGGGATCCCGCTCTGGCAGGTGCCGTGCACGGTGCCCCACTTCTGCCGTACGGCGGCCGCGTCGCCGATCGCGTGGATCTCGGGGTGCGAGACCGAGGTGAGGGTCTCGTCCACCAGGATCAGCCCGCGGTCGTCCACGGCGACACCCGAGTCGGCCGCCAGCGGCGGGACGACGACGCCGGTGGTCCACAGGCAGACGTCCGACGGGACGAGCTCGCCGTGCGACAGCTCGACGGAGTCGGGCATCACCTTCGCGACCTTCACCCCGGCCCGGACGGTCACGCCCAGCCGGTCGAACGCCTTGTACAGGTGGGCGCGGGCCTTGTCGCCCATCATCGCGCCGGGCTCGCCGTGGCTGAGCAGCGTCACGCGCAGCCCCGGGTGGCTCTCGGCGATCTCGGTCGCGGCCTCGATGCCGGTCAGCCCGCCGCCGCAGACGGTGACGGTGCCGCCGGCGGCGGCCACCTCGGCCAGCCGGTCGGCGAACAGGCCGGCGATCTGCGGGGAGTTGAGGGTGAAGGCGTGCTCGGCGGCGCCGGGGACCTTCGACGCGTCGGTCGTGCTGCCCAGCGCGTACACGAGGGTGTCGTAGCCGAGCTCGGTACGCCCGTCGACCTCGACGGCGCGCCGCTCCGGGTCGATCGCGGTCGCCCAGCCCTGTACGAACTCGATCCCGGTGCCGTCGAGCACGTCGGGGATACGGAACTCACCCAGCTGCTGCCCGGCGGCCACCTGGTGCATCCGCAGCCGCTCGGTGAAGCGCTCCGACGGGTTCACGACGGTGATCCGCACCCCGAGCCGCCGGGTCCGGTACGCCAGCCGCGCCGCGCACATCATGCCCGAGTAGCCGGCACCGAGAACGACGATGCGGTGGACGCTGGTGCTCATGAGGGCCTCCCTGGTTCGCCGCCACCGGGCGCTTCCCGGTGACGCCGATGGGACAAGCCGACGTGGCGTGGCGTGACAGTTCGCCAATGTGACCTGCGTCACAGAGTGCGCGGTGGCCGGTCCCGGCCGTGGCGGCCGCCCGGTCCGCTCACCGCCACAGCTCGGGCAGATGCGCCGCGAGCAGCTCCCGCACGTGTTCCGGGCCGGTCCCGGAATCCGCGAGGCCGCGCTTGGGCAGGATGAGGAGCAGGTACCTCGCGGGCTCCGGGGTGAACAGCACGAAGGCGCGTGCGGTCTCCGCGTAGCCGCCCATACCGGGCCACGCCCGGCGCACCTCGAGATGGTCCCCGCGCCAGTCGATCCCGTCCTCCGTGACGGTCACCGTCAGCTCGCCGGCGTGGGCGGAGACGCGGTGCCACTCCTCGGCCGCACGGCCCGCGGCGACGAACCAGCCGGCGAAGATCGCGATCGCCGCCGCGGCGCCGAGCAGCAGCTCTCCCGGGGTGAAGCCGTCCCAGGCGGTGACGAGAACCCAGCAGACCGCCACCACACCTGTCAGGTACGCGTACCGCAGCAGGAAGCGGCTCGCGTTGACCCTGCGCCAGACGACGAACCCCTCCGCCCAGTCGGCCTGCCCCAACGTGTACCTGAACGCGACCCTGTCCATACCGCCCCCTCCGCTCGCGTGGCTCGGGAGTGTAGCGAAGGGGTGGGACAACTCCCCGGTCACGCCCTGGCGGTCGGTTCCTCGACCTCGTTCGGGATCGCGCCGCCGAAGCGGCGGTCGCGGGAGGCGTACTCGAGGCAGGCGCGCCACAGGTCGCGGCGGTCGAAGTCCGGCCAGAGGATGTCCTGGAAGACCATCTCGGCGTACGCCGACTGCCAGATCAGGAAGTTCGACGTGCGCTGCTCGCCCGAGGGGCGGATGAAGAGGTCCACGTCCGGCATGTCCGGGTGGTACAGATAGCGGGCGAGGGTCTTCTCGTTGACCTTGGAGGGGTCGAGGCGGCCCGCCGCCACGTCAGCCGCCAGCGCCGCCGCCGCGTCGGCGATCTCCGCGCGGCCGCCGTAGTTGACGCACATGTAGAGCGTCATCGCGTCGTTCTTCCTCGTCTGCTCCTCCGCGACCTGGAGCTCCTTGACGACGCTCTTCCACAGCTTGGGCATCCGGCCCGTCCACCGGATGCGTACGCCCAGCGCGTCCAGTTCGTCGCGGCGGCGGTGGATGACGTCGCGGTTGAAGTTCATCAGGAAGCGGACCTCGTCCGGGGAGCGCTTCCAGTTCTCGGTGGAGAAGGCGTACAGGGAGAGGTTCTTGACGCCCAGCTCCAGACAGCCCTTGACCACGTCCAGCACGACGGCCTCGCCGATCTTGTGGCCCTCGGTGCGGGGCAGGCCCCGCTCCTTGGCCCAGCGGCCGTTGCCGTCCATGACGATCGCCACATGGCCGGGGACCAGTTCGCCGGGCAGCTTCGGCGGCCGCGCGCCGGACGGGTGCGCGTCGGGCACCCGGTACTCGCGGCGGGGGCGTCCCAGGATCCCTCGTCGTGCCATGTGCGTAACTCTCCGATCCCTTGCTTCTCCCCCGCGGCCGCTACTTCTCCACGTACCGCAGCGAGCGCAGCCCGCGCTCCAGGTGCCAGTGCAGATACGCCGCCACCAGTCCGCTGCCCTCCCGGACATGCCGCGGCTCTGCGGCGTCCGCCCGCTGCCAGTCGCCGGTGAGCAGCGCGCCCAGCAGCGCGACGGCCTCCGGCGAGGGTACGACGCTACCCGGTACGCGGCAGTCGCCGCACACCACGCCTCCGGCGGCGACGGAGAAGAAGCGGTTCGGTCCGGTTATGCCGCACTTTGCGCAGTCCGCGAACGAGGCGGCGTAGCCGTTGACGGCGAGCGACCGCAGCAGGAAGGCGTCCAGGACCAGGTTCGGCGCGTGCTCGCCGGCGGCGAGGGTGCGCAGGGCGCCCACAACCAGCAGATACTGCTGGACGGCCGGCTCCCCCTCGTGGTCCGTGAACCGCTCGGCGGTCTCCAGGATCGCGGTCCCCGCGGTGTACCGCGCGTAGTCCGTGACGATCGCGCTCCCGTACGGGGCGATGATCTCCGTCTGCGTGCACATGGGCAGGCCCCGGCCGACGAGCTCGCCGCCGCGGGCGAAGAACTGCACGTCCACGTGGGAGAAGGGCTCCAGCCGCGCCCCGAACTTCGACTTCGTACGGCGAACGCCCCGCGCCACGGCGCGGACCCGGCCGTGGTTGCGGGTGAGCAGGGTGATGATCCGGTCCGCCTCGCCCAGCTTCTGGGTGCGCAGGACGATGCCGTCGTCGCGGAACAGGGTCATGGGAGTCATTCTCTCCCATGACGTGAAGGGGGTGGGTGGGTTGGTCGGGGTGGGGTTCGCGTCGGCGCCTGCGGCGCGGTTCGGCGCTGCGCGCCTCAGTCCTCAAACGCCGGACGGGCTGGATGGGTGCCGGTCGTCGACGGGGGCGGGTGGCTGACAAGGTTTGGATGACAGATATTGAAATCTGTCAGTCGATATGCGATCGTGGACGCATGACGAACCTTCCGGTCCACTCCCTCGGGGTCACCGGCCCCGCCGTTTCCGTGCTCGGGCTTGGTTGTATGGGGATGTCCGCCCTCTACGGTCCCGCCGACCGCGACGAGTCCATCGCCACCATCCACGCCGCCCTCGACGCGGGCGTCACGCTCCTCGACACCGGTGACTTCTACGGGATGGGGCACAACGAGCTGCTCATCCGTGACGCCCTCGCGCAGCGGGAGGGCAGCCGTGAGCAGGCGGTCATCAGCGTGAAGTTCGGCGCGCTGCGGTCCCCGGACGGGCCCTTCCTCGGGTACGACGGCCGGCCCGCGGCAGTGAAGAACTTCGCCGCCTACTCCCTGCAGCGGCTGGGCACCGACCACATCGACGTCTACCGCATCGCCCGGCTCGACCCGGACGTCCCCATCGAGGAGACCGTCGGCGCGATCCAGGAGCTGGTGGACGCCGGCTGGGTGCGGCACATCGGGCTGTCCGAGGTCGGCGCCGACACCGTCCGGCGCGCCGCCGCGACCGCCCCCATCGCCGATCTGCAGATCGAGTACTCGCTGATCTCCCGCGGCATCGAGGACGAGATCCTCCCCGCCTGCCGCGAGCTGGGCATCGGCATCACCGCGTACGGCGTCCTCTCCCGCGGTCTGATCAGCGGGCACATGACCCGCGAGTCCGTCCGCGGCCTCGCCCCCGGCGACTTCCGCGGGATGAGCCCCCGCTTCGCCGACGGGAACATCGACACCAACCTCGCCCTCGTCGACGCCCTGCGCAAGATCGCGGAGGCGAAGGGCGCGACGGTCGCCCAGATCGCGATCGCCTGGGTGCTCAGCCGTGGCGCGGACATCGTCCCGCTCATCGGCGCCCGCCGCCGCGACCGGCTCACGGAGTCCCTGGGCGCTCTCGACGTACAGCTGGACGCCGCCGACCTGGCGGCGATCGAGGCGGCCGTCCCGGCGGGCGCCGCCGCGGGGGAGAGGTACGCTCCGGAGCAGATGGCGATGCTCGACAGCGAGAAGCGCGCCGCCGGCGAGTGAGGGGATCCGATCCATGACACCGGCCACGGAGCCGCTGACCCGCGAGCGCGTCCTCGAGGCGACGGAGGAGGCGCTGCGCCGGTACGGGCCCGCCAAGGCCACCGTCGTCGACGTGGCCCGGCTGCTCGGCGTCTCCCACGGCAGCGTGTACCGGCACTTCCCCAGCAAGGCGGCGCTGCGCGAGGCCGTCACCAAGCGCTGGCTGGACGTGACGGCCCTCGAGCTGGCCGACCTCACCGCCGGCCAGGGGTCCGCGCCCGAGCGGGCCCGGGTCTGGCTGCGCGGTCTGTTCGACGCCAAGCGGCGCAAGGCGGGGGCCGATCCCGAGCTCTTCCGTACGTACATGGTGCTGGTGGAGGAGAACAGCGCGGTCGTCCACGAGCACCTGGCGGAGCTGGTGGCCCAGCTCACCCGGATCCTCGCGGCCGGGGTGGACGAGGGCTCGGTCAAGGCCGCGGACCCGGGGGCGGCCGCGTGGGCCGTCTTCCACGCCACGGGGCGCTTCCATGATCCGGCGTACGCGCGCGAGTGGGACAACCCGCGGATCGAGGCGGAGTTCGACGCGGTGGCGGACCTGCTCCTGCGCGGACTCCGCCCGTAACCCCCAGGGGCCCTACGCCCCCGACCCCTCCACCGGTACCACCGCCCCGTGCGCCTCGGCAAGATGCTCCTGCGCCTTCAGCCAGGCCAGGAACTGCGCGGGCCGCCGCCAGTCGCAGCTGCCGCACTCCAGCCGCCGCCGGTTCCCCGCACCGGCGACCCGCACGGTGTGTTCGCGGCCTTCCCCGTCCGTGCCGGTCACCCGGCTCGTGGCCATCGCGTGCATGTGCACCTCCTGGGATGCAAGTCGGCCCCAGTGTGCAGCAGATGACCCGGGAGATGTAGCCCGCATCGGGTGATTCGACACGCAACGGCGCCCCCGTCAGGGGCGCCGTTGACGTGCGGGAGGGGTGCTCTCTCAGCCCTGGCCGATGGGCAGTGCCAGGTCGACGACCTGGCGGCCGCCTCCGACGGTGCCGGACGAAGTGGCCTTGCCGGTCAGCAGGTTCACCGTGTACAGCTTCGAGTTGATCACGGCGTACGCGGTGTTGACGCCGCTACGGGGTGCGTAGTGGATGTCGAACCCCGTCGCCGCGCCCGCGTCCACGCCGAGCTTGCCGGTGGGCGCGAGGTTGCCGGCGTTGGCCGGCGACTGCACGGACACCTGGTCGTTCGTGGTGTCGATGTCGAAGAGCGTCGTCGCGGTCGTCGCGTCCAGGTCGTTGTTGGTGTACGCGGCGGCCGTGACGCCGAGCGCCGGGCCGGTGGCCGGGGCCGGGTTGGTCAGCGTGCCGTCGACGGCCGTCGTACCGGCCGCCGGGGCCCCGTTCGGGTCGTCGATGTTGTGCCGGAGGTTCTGCCCGGTGTCGGAGATGACCCGCAGCCGGTTGGCGGCGGGGTTGAAGTCGACGCCGAAGGACTGCCCCTGCAGGGCCGCGGTCAGCTGCCCGACCTTGGTGGCCTTGGCGCCCACCGTCCGCACGGTGTAGATGCCGCCCTGGTCCCCGACGCCGTACAGCTTGCCGTCCTGGACCCGGAAGTCGATGGCGACGAGCCTGGTGTCCCCGGTGAGCCCCTTGACCGTGCCGAGCGGCACGGCGGCCCCCGGCTTGTTCACGAGGAAGCCGACGAGCCTGCCGTCGGCCGTCAGCCCCACCGCGGACCGTCCGGCGCCGGTGAGCTGGTCGAGCGAGCTGCCGGTGCCGGCCTTGACGGAGACCGACCCCCGGCTGCGCTCCTCGCCGCCGCTCGCGGCGGCGCCCCCGTCGGCCGAGCAGCCCACAACGCCGAAAGCCGCCGCGGAGATCGCTGCGATCCCGACGACGGCCTTGCTACCTACCTTGCGCATAACGCCCCCAGAGAAGGTGCCGCGACCCGCCCCCTGCGGGCCGCTGTCACCTCATTCGGAGCGTGGCGTACGGCGGCTTGGCGCTGTTACGAACCCCGGACAATCCGCTCCCGGGGCCCCTCGGCGCGTACGACTGGGTCAGCAGCCGATGAGCCGGCCCGCCAGGTACGACTCCACCTGGTCCAGCGAGACCCGCTCCTGCTTCATCGTGTCGCGCTCGCGCACCGTCACCGCGTTGTCCTCGAGGGTGTCGAAGTCGACCGTGACGCAGAACGGCGTGCCGATCTCGTCCTGGCGGCGGTAGCGGCGGCCGATGGCGCCGGCGTCGTCGAACTCGATGTTCCAGTGCCGGCGCAGGTCCGAGGCCAGGCCCTTCGCCTTCGGCGACAGCTCGGGGTTGCGGGACAGCGGCAGCACGGCGACCTTCACCGGGGCCAGCCGCGGGTCGAAGCGCATCACGGTGCGCTTCTCCATCTTGCCCTTGGCGTTGGGCGCCTCGTCCTCGACGAACGCGTCGAGGAGGAAGGCCAGCATGGCGCGGTTGAGACCGGCCGCGGGCTCGATGACGTACGGGGTCCAGCGCTCACCGGCCTCCTGGTCGAAGTACGACAGGTCCTGGCCGGAGGCGGCGGAGTGCGCCTTGAGGTCGAAGTCGGTGCGGTTGGCGATGCCCTCCAGCTCCGAGAACTCGGTGCCGCCGAAGTTGAAGCGGTACTCGATGTCCACGGTGCGCTTGGCGTAGTGGGAGAGCTTCTCCTTCGGGTGCTCGAACCACCGCATGTTCTCGTCGCGCATGCCGAGGCCGCGGTACCAGTCCCAGCGCTGCTGCATCCAGTACTCGTGCCACTGCTCGTCCTCGCCCGGCTTGACGAAGAACTCCATCTCCATCTGCTCGAACTCGCGCGTGCGGAAGATGAAGTTGCCGGGTGTGATCTCGTTGCGGAAGGACTTGCCGGTCTGCGCGATGCCGAACGGCGGCTTCTTCCGGGAGGAGGTCTGCACCTGGGCGAAGTTGGTGAAGATGCCCTGCGCCGTCTCGGGCCGCAGGTACGCCACCGAGCCGGTGTCCTGCGTCGGGCCGAGGTGCGTGGAGAGCAGGCCGGAGAACTGCTTGGGCTCGGTGAACCCGCCCTTGTTGCCGCAGTGCGGGCAGTTGATGTCGGCGAGGCCGTTCGCCGGCAGCCTGCCGTGCTTCGCCTCGTACTCCTCCTCCAGGTGGTCCGCGCGGTAGCGCTTGTGGCAGGAGGTGCACTCGGTGAGCGGGTCGGTGAAGGTGGCGACGTGGCCGGAGGCCGTCCAGACCTCGGACGCGAGGATCACCGAGGAGTCGAGGCCCACCACGTCGTCGCGCGAGGTGACCATGGAGCGCCACCACTGACGCCTGATGTTCTCCTTGAGCTCCACACCCAGCGGACCGTAGTCCCAGGCGGCGCGCTGGCCGCCGTAGATCTCGCTGCACGGGTAGACGAAGCCACGGCGCTTGCTCAGGTTGACGATGGTGTCGATCTTGTCGGCGGCCACGGTGCTCTCTTCATTTACGACGGGTACGGAGCGGCCCCTCAGCCTACCGGCGGACGGGGGGCGGGCTACAAATCGAGTGGTCGGGGTCCGGTCGCCCCGCTCCGGCCTCCGACGGGGGGAGAACAGGGGCCTGCGGGCGGCAGGCCCTAGGGTGACCGCCATGGCTGCGGAGGCGGAGGACACGGGCGGCGGGGCTCCGGTGGGCGCGGTGTCCGGGGGCGCGCACCCGGCGCGGATGCCCGCGCGCGCCGTCACCGCCGGCTGCGGGGCCGCGCTGCTGGTCGCCGCCGCCCTGGTCGTCGCCGTCTTCAGCGCCCTGGGCACGATCGAGCTCCAGGACCGCGAGGCGTTCCCCGGTATCCACGACAACGTCGCACCGGTGGTGGTGATCATGCTGGGCGTGGCGGCGCTGCTGCTCGGCGCCGCCGCCGTCGTCGCCTGGCGGGGGCTGCGCACCGGCGGACGGGTCGCGGTGGCGCTGTTCGTCCTGCCCGTGCTGCTGCTCATCGGCTGGCGGGTGTACGCCGTGGCGCCGATGCTCCACTGCTGGGACCACCCGCGTATGGCGCAGCAGGACGACGGTTCGTACCGCTGCTACGACGGCTGAGGCGGGCCCGCCTGCCGAACCGTTACTCCGCCGTGGCGCAGTCCGCGCAGGTGCCGAAGATCTCCACCGTGTGGGCGACGTCCACGAAACCGTGCTGGGACGCGATCGACTCCGCCCAAGTCTCCACCGCCGGGCCGTCCACCTCGACCGCCTTGCCGCAGACGCGGCAGACCAGGTGGTGGTGGTGCTCGCCCGTGGAGCAGCGGCGGTACACCGACTCGCCCTCGGTCGTCCGCAGGACGTCGACGTCGCCGGACTCCGCCAGGGACTGCAGCGTGCGGTAGACCGTGGTCAGGCCGACGGACTCGCCCCGGTGCCTGAGCATGTCGTGGAGCTCCTGCGCGCTGCGGAACTCGTCCACCTCGTCCAGCGCCGCCGCCACCGCGGCCCGCTGCCGGGTGGAGCGCCCGCGTACGGGGGGACCTGCGGTCGTCACGCTTGCCTCCTGCTGGTCGCAGCCGTCGCCTCCGAGCGGCCATTGTGCCAGGCCCCCGGGTCCTCGGCGGAGGCCCGCGCCCGCTCGGCCCGTACGGCTCTGCGGGCCAGTGGCAGCGCGGCGACGGTCGCCACGGCGAACAGCGCGATCGCGATCAGCACGATGCTCGCGCCCGGCGGGACGTCCACGTAGAACGAGAAGACCGTCCCGGACAGCGTGGAGAGCACCGCGAACGCCATCGCCAGCGCCAGCGTCATCGCGAAGCCCCGGGTGGCCTGCTGGGCCGCCGCCACCGGGACCACCATCAGCGCGGACACCATGAGCAGGCCGACCACCCGCATCGCGACCGTGACGGTCACCGCGGCCGTGACGGCGAGCAGCAGGTTCAGCACCCGCACGGGGATGCCGGTGACCTTGGCGAACTCCTCGTCCTGGCTGATCGCGAAGAACTGCCGGCGCAGCCCCAGCATGGCCAGCAGGACGAAGGCGGAGAGGATCCCGATGGACAGCACGTCCGAGTCGCTGACCAGGGTGATCGCGCCGAAGAGATACGAGTTGAGGTTGGCGGTCGAGCCGCCCGGCGCCAGGTTGATGATCATGACACCGCCGGCCATGCCGCCGTAGAACAGCATCGCCAGCGCGATGTCCCCGCGCGTCTTGCCGTACGAGCGGATGAGCTCCATCACGATCGCGCCGGCGACGGCGACCAGCACGGCCATCCACACCGGCGAGGTGTTGAGGAGGAAGCCGAGCGCCACACCCGTGAGCGCGACGTGGCCGATGCCGTCGCCCATGATCGCCTGGCGGCGCTGGACGAGGTAGATGCCGACGGCCGGGGCCATGATGCCGACGAGCAGCGCGGCCAGCAGGGCACGCTGCATGAATTCGGGCTGCAGGAAGCTCATGTCAGTAGTCCGGTGGTCCAGTCGGCGTCGACGGCGACGGGCGCGGCGCCGTCGGGGTGCGGGTGGCAGGCGGGGTCGTGCAGGACGGCGGCCGACTCGGACCGCTCGTAGACGTGCTCGACGAGGCCGTCGCGCAGCAGCACCGAGCGGTCGATGAGGGACTGCAGCGGGCCCAGCTCGTGCAGTACGACCAGGACGGACACGCCCGTCGCGACCTGCTCGCGCAGCACGTCGGCGAGGACGCGCTGGCTGGCCAGGTCGACGCCGGCCAGCGGCTCGTCCATGATCAGGATCTCCGGTTCGGCCGCGAGGGCGCGGGCTATGAGGACCCGCTGGTGCTGGCCGCCGGAGAGGCGGTGCACGGAGTCCTTGGCCCGGTCCGCCAGGCCCACCTGCTCGATGGCCCGGTCGACCGCCGCCCGGTCGGCGCGCGCCAGCGGGCGCAGCCGGGAGCGGGAGAGCCGCCCGGAGGACACGACCTCGCGGACGGACGCCGGTACGCCGCCGGTGGCCGTGGAGCGCTGCGGGACGTAGCCGATCCGGCCCCAGTCGCGGAAGCGGTGCAGCGGCGTACCGAACAGCTCCACGCCGCCGCTGCTCAGCGGCACCTGGCCGACGATGGAGCGGACGGCGGTGGACTTGCCGGAGCCGTTCGCGCCGAGGAGCGCGACGACCTCGCCGCGCCCGACGGTGAGGTCGATCCCGCGCAGCACCGGCCGCGCGCCCAGCGCGGCGTGCGCGTTGCACAGGCATACGACCGGCGGCGGGCTGCCGGCGGCTTTCCCGGGCTGCGACATGGGGTGCGGCCTCTCTGTCGTTCTCTGACGTTCTGTGTCGTTCTCTGTCGTCGGTTACGCGGTGGCGCCGAGGGCCTTCTGCAGGGCCTGCAGGTTGGCCTCCTGGACGGCGAAGTAGTCGTCGCCCTTCGACTGGTCGGTGATGCCCTCGAGCGGGTCGAGGACGTCCGTCTTCAGGCCCAGGTCTCCGGCCAGGGTCTTGGCGGTCTTGTCGCTGACCAGGGTCTCGAAGAAGACGGTCCGCACGCCGTCGTGCTCGGCGACCTCGTGCAGCTGCTGGACGCGCTTGGCGCTGGGCTCGGACTCCGGGTCGAGGCCCTTGATGGCCTCCTGGACCAGTCCGTAGCGGTCGGCGAGGTAGCCGAAGGCGGCGTGGGTGGTGATGAAGGTGTCGGTCTTCTTGTTCGCCAGGCCGTCCTTGAACTTCTGGTCCAGGTCCCCGAGCCGGGCGGTGAGCTTGGCGGCGTTGGCCTTGTAGTCCGCGGCGTTCGCCGGGTCGGCCTTGGCGAGGGCGGCGCCGACGCCCTCGGCGACCTCGGCGTAGCGGACGGGGTCGATCCAGATGTGCGGGTCGAGGCCGTTCTCGTCGTCGTGGCCGTGGCCGTCGTCCGCGGCGTCCTCGGTGTGGTCGTGGCCGTCCTCGGTGGTGCCGGTCTTCTCGAGGGTGGTGAGGGTGCTCGCCTCGAGGACGTTCTCGACGCCGGACTGCTTGATCGCCTCGTCGACGGCGGGCTGGACGTTCTTGAGGTAGAGGATGAAGCCGCTCCCGGCCAGCTCCGCGGTCTGGCGCGGGGTGAGCTCGAGGTCGTGCGGCTCGGTGCCGGGCTTGGTGAGGGTGGTGACGTCGACGTGGTCGCCGCCGATCTGCTCGGCGAGGAACTCCATCGGGTAGAAGGACGCGGTCACCTTGAGCTTGCCGTCGCTGGTCGTCCCGGCGGCGTCGTTGCCGCAGGCGGTGAGCGTGAGGGCGGCGGCACCGGCGAGGGCGGTCAGGGGTATCAGACGGCGGAGCTTGTTCATGACACTCATTTTCATCATTAATGGAAACGGTTGTCAACTTCGCGCGGCAAACCTGTGGCCCCACGGGCCAGTATCGGCCGATATGCGCTGTTCGGCCCGCGGTATTCGCGTAGGCGCAGGTGCGGGCCTTCGTGTCCGCCCGCGGCCCGGGGTGGCGCCCACCGGCCGGAGGCGGGGCGTATCCGGGTGCGCAGGAACATCAGCCGCCCCTTTCGGCGTTCTCCTGGCACCGGACGCGCATCCCATCCGATAGGAGTGCCCATGAGCCCGCTGCGCCCTGCGGCCTTTGGTGCTGAACCGAGCGGCGAGCGACTCGAGCGCATCCGCCGGTCGCCGAACTACGACGAGCGGGCGGGTGCCTTCCGCAACCCCGTGCCCGCGAGCATCACCCCCACCGCGGGGGACGCCTCCCGATGGGACATGATCCGCAGGATGCTCGCCCGCGAGGGGCGCAAGCCGGCCGGCGAGATCCCCCTGCGCACGCCCGCGCTGCACGACCCCCCAGCCTCGGGGCTGCGCGTCACCTGGCTCGGCCACGCCACCGCCCTGGCGGAGATCGACGGCCGCCGGGTGCTCTTCGACCCGGTGTGGGGGCAGCGCTGCTCGCCGTTCGCCTTCGCGGGGCCGAAGCGCTTCCATCCGGTGCCGGTGCGGCTCGCCGACCTTGGTCCGCTGGACGCGGTGGTCATCTCGCACGACCACTACGACCACCTCGACATGCCCACGATCTGCGAACTCGCGTCCCTGGACGTCCACTTCGCCGTCCCCCTCGGCGTAGGGGCGCATCTGGAGCACTGGGGCGTCCCGGCCGGGCGGATCACGGAGCTCGACTGGCACGAGTCGGTCACCGTCGCGGACCTGACCCTGACGGCCACCCCCGCCCGCCACTTCTGCGGCCGGGGCATCCGCAACAAGCAGCAGACCCTCTGGGCGTCCTGGGTCGTCGCGGGCCCCCGGCACACGGTGTTCCACAGCGGGGACACCGGCTACTTCCCGGGTTTCGCGGAGATCGGCGCGCAGTACGGCCCGTTCGACACGGCGATGGTCCAGATCGGCGCGTACTCGGAGTTCTGGCCGGACATCCACATGACCCCGGAGGAGGGGGTACGGGCCCACCTCGACCTGCGCGGCGGCGTCCTGCTCCCCATCCACTGGGGCACGTTCAACCTCGCCCCGCACCGCTGGGAGGAGCCGGCGGAGCGCACCCTGGCGGCGGCGGTGGCGCACGACGTCCGCGTGGCCGTCCCGCGCCCGGGGGAGTCCTACGAGCCGGAGGCCGCCGCACTGCCCGCCGCACCCTGGTGGCGCGAGGTGGCCGCGGTGCCGAAGACCCCGGTGTCCGCCGTACGCCCCCAGCCGTCGGTGAAGACGGAACGGGCGTAGCAGCAGAAGGCGGAACGGGCGCGGCGAAGAGAGTCGAAGGAAAGAAGACTGCCGGAAGAAAGGAGCGGGCCCGGGATCCCCGGGCCCGCCTCCGTCACATCGGCTTGTCGTCGACCTTGATGTCGATGGGTACGTCGTCGCCGTCCGGCTTGCCCGCCGTGACCGTGAGCCCGATCTTCGAGCCGTCCTCGGCGGTGAGCGTGCAGCGGGTGGTCGCGCCCTCCTCCGCCTTCAGCTTGTCGGGGCAGTCGACGGACTTCGGCGCCTGGCCGACCTTCTCGGTCAGCGTGGTGGTCACCTTCTTCTCCAGGTCCTCGGTCCCCACCGACGAGGTGGTGCCCGCCTCGGCGCTGCAGGCCGCGAGGGCGCCGATGGCCACGGCGACGACGACGCCCGCCACGGTGTTCCGCATATAGCCGCCCATGAGTCCTCTCCCACGAAATGGACGCGTCACGCTATCAGACACCGGTTCCCCGCCCCGGGGGCCGGACGCGGCGCGGAGCAGGGCCGGGAGGGGTCATCCCAACTGCAGGGAACCGGCGGCCCGGTGTGACGCGTGTCCACTGTCGGGGCGCACGCATGTGCCCGTAACCGCGAAGTTGTAAAGTTCATGCCCGGCACCTGCCCGCTCGGGGGCAGGCCGCAGCGCGAGGGAGATTTGCCGTGGGCGCGGGGGACATTCCGGCACAGCAGATGCAGCTCAACCAGGCGGACGCCGGGGGCGGCGGCGGAGGCTCGGGCACCCTGGCCAGCTCCGCGGCCGACAAGAAGCGCGCCGCCGGCTACCTGGAGGGCACCCTGGTGCCCCAGACCCAGTCCGCCGGCCGGATGGCCGAGGGCGGCGGCCAGGTGCACCCGCCGATGATCGCGCCGGGCGCGAGCGGCCCGCCGTCGATCCTCGCCAAGCCGGACACGGGCCTGAAGGGGCTGTCCGCCTGGGGGACCGAGAAGGGCCTGTCGCAGGCGATGAGCGTCTGGCAGGGACAGGTGAACCGGCTGCTGACCCGGCTGGGCGGCGAGCACAACGCGCTGAGCGGCGCGAGCAACCTCTTCCAGGGCCAGGACGGCACCACCGGCGGCCAGCTCTACGGCGTGAACTCCGGCCAGCCGTTCAACAGCGGCCTCAACCAGCTCTGACCACGGGGGACGATCATGCCGCTGACGTACCAGGACGTCATGACCGCCGATCTGTCGCCGCTGGGCGACAGCGCCTCGGCGTGGCAGAAGATGGGCGAGCGCTTCGGTGAGCTGAAGGGCGATTACGAGCAGAACGTCGCGCGCTTCCTCTCCAACGGCAACTGGCGGGGCGAGGCGTTCAACGCGCACCAGACCAACACCCGTGCCACGGCCTTCGAGTACAGCGCCGCCCAGAGCGAGGCGCAGGCCGTCGCCGGGGTGCTGCGGCAGGCGCACACCGAACTGACCCGGCTGCAGAAGGCCGTGAAGGACACGGTCGCCGACGCCGAGTCGAACGACTTCAAGGTCGACGCGGCCGGCAAGGCCACGTACGTCGGCTTCGACAAGCTCTCCCCGCAGGAGCGCAGCGACGCCCAGCACGATCCGGACTACCCGCAGGTGCTGGCGCTGGCCCGGCAGCGGGAGCGGGAGTGGACCGAGGCGATCGCCAAGGGCGTGCAGCACGTCGACGAGTACGACCAGAGCGTGCAGCGGGCGCTGTCCGCCGCGACGACCGACTCCTCGATGGACGGCGGCGGCGTCGGCGGCTTCAACGCGGACGCCTCCGCCGACGTGGCGAAGGCCCAGGCACCGGTCACCAAGACCGACGCCGCGGACGACGGCGGCTGGCAGGCCGAGGGCAAGTCCGAGGCGAACGGACCCAACGCCGGCGCCGAGGCCAAGGGCCCCGACTGGGGCGCGGGCGACTTCGGCAGCGCCGAGGCGCACGCCAACCTCGGCGACGCGAGCGCGGAGGGCAAGCTCACCAACGGCCCGCTGGAGCTGGACGGCAAGGCCGAGGCGTACGCCGGTGCCAAGGCCGAGGCGGCGGCCAAGCTCAACCTCGACGGCCTGAACGCCGAGGCGAGCGCCTCCGTCGGCGCCGGCGCGTCCGCCGAGGGCAACGCCCGCGCCTACCACGTGGGCGTCACCGGCGGTGCGGAGGCGTTCGTCGGCGCCGAGGCCGGCGCCAGCGTCACGGCCGGCCAGGACGGCGTCGGCGTCAGCGCCGAGGCGTTCGCCGGCGCCAAGGGCAGCGTCTCGGGCGGCGGCGACATCGGCGGCATCGGCATCGGTGCGACCGCCGAGGGCTGGGCCGGACCGGGCGCCGAGGCCAACTTCGGCGTCACCCAGGACCCGCAGGGCAAGTGGCACATCGGCGGCAAGATGGGCGTCTCCCCGATCCTCGGCGGCGCGGTCGGCGTGGAGGTGACCTTCGACCCGAAGGAGTTCACCGATACGGTGAGCGATGTGGCTGGTGGGGTGAAGGATTTCGCCGGTGGCGTGAAGGACACCTTCACCAGCATTTTCTGACCCGACCGCGATACCCGGGGCGCGCGAGTCCCCCGGGGAAGGAGAGTTCCGGATGGCAGCAACCCTGCCGGTGCCCATCGAGTTCCGGCTGCCGGAGGGCTGGCGTACGGCGGATCCTGACGACATCGGTGCCCCCGGTGTCGCGTTCGTCGCGCTGCATCCCCAGCCGGACGCGGGATTCACCGCGAACATCACCATCGACGGCGAGTTCCGCCCCGACGGCGCCTCGCTGACCGACATCGCCGAGGAGTCCGTGCAGCGGATGCGCGGCGCCGCCGAGACGCTGACGGTGGCGGGGCGCCGGGAGGCGGGCTCCGCGAAGTCGCCCGGCCTGATCCAGCGGCTCGACTTCTCCGCCGTCGCCGGCGGGGTGCCCCGCGACCTCTCCCAGACCCAGGTCTATCTGACGGTCCAGGACGTGGTGGACCCGGCGAAGGCGGCGGTGATCCGGCTCACGCTGACCTCGACGGCGGCGCAGCACGAGACCGCGCTCAACGACTTCCAGGAGTTCGTGGCCACGGTCCGGCCGGACGCCGGGGCGGGCGCCTGACCCGTCGTACGGCCGCCGAGGGCTCCCGCCGGGCGTTGTCCCGGCCGCCGGTGACCGCATAGGTTGGGGCGATGGGAATCTTCGACAGACTGACCGGAACGAAGCGACCCGACAGCGATGTCGAACCGCGTCCCGCCGCCGACCTCCGCGCCGCGCTGCTGGCCCTCGACTCGCCGGACCTGCCCTGGCTGGTCCGGGACGGCGCCCCCGAGGACGCCGACCTGGTCGCCGAGTGGCGGATGGCGGAGCCGCGCTGGCAGGGCGTCTTCTACGACTCCCAGCTCACCCGCTCCTTCCGGATCCGGATGCGGCTGGTCCCGGAGGACAACGTGGTGCGCGCCCTGGACGAGCACTGGGAGGTCACGTGGGTCGAGGGCGTCCCCGTGCTCGGTGAGTACGGGCGCGGCCCCGCGCCCACCACGTCCGTGCACTGGACGGTGGGCGAGGGCGGGGCGACGGAGACCTTCCGCTTCGACAGCGGGGCGATGAAGGACCCGCTGCGCGACACGGTGCTGAAGTCGGGCTGGGCGTGGAAGGGCGTGCTCGGCAAGCTCTGAGCGGCCGGTGGAAGGGCGTGCTCGGCAAGCTCTGAGCGGCCGGTGGAAGGGCGTGCTCGGCAAGTTCTGAGCGGCCGGTGGAAGGCAGGCTCTGAGCCCGTCGGTCACCCTCCCGACGTGTCGGCCTCCGCGTCCGCCTCCAGGCGGGCGCACTCCCACGGGTCGTCCAGCCAGCCCTCCGGCAGCACCACCTTGTCCCGGCCCGCGGTCCGCCCCCGCGGGCCGTCGGCGCCGTGCTCCGGCCAGGGCTGGTCGAGGTCCATGCGGTCGAACAGGTCGTCCATCTCCGCCAGCGACGACGACACCGCGAGGCCCCGGCGCACCTCCGAGCCGACCGAGAAGCCCTTCAGATACCAGGCGACGTGCTTGCGGAAGTCGGTCACGCCGCGCGCCTCGTCGCCCATCCACTCGCCGAGCAGCTCGGCGTGGCGGCGCATGACGAGGGCGACCTCCTTCATCGAGGGCTTCGCGTACTCCGCGCGCCCCTCGAAGGCCGCCACCAGATCGCCGAACAGCCACGGCCGCCCGAGGCACCCGCGCCCCACGACGATCCCGTCGCAGCCGGTCTCCCGCACCATCCGCAGCGCGTCGTCCGCGCTCCAGATGTCGCCGTTGCCCAGCACCGGGATCTCCGGGACGTGCTCCTTCAGCCGCGCGATCGCCGACCAGTCCGCCGTACCGCCGTAGTGCTGGGCGGCCGTCCTGCCGTGCAGGGCGATCGCGGTGATGCCCTCCTCGACGGCGATCCGGCCCGCGTCGAGGTAGGTGAGGTGGTCGTCGTTGATGCCCTTGCGCATCTTCATCGTCACCGGGAGGCCGCCGGCGTTCGCGACGGCCTCGCGGAGGATGGAGCGCAGCAGGTTGCGCTTGTAGGGGAGGGCGGAGCCGCCGCCCTTGCGGGTGACCTTGGGTACGGGGCAGCCGAAGTTCAGGTCGATGTGGTCGGCCAGGCCCTCCTCGGCGATCATCCGCGCCGCCTTGCCCGTGTAGACCGGGTCCACGCCGTACAGCTGGATCGAGCGGGGCTTCTCGCTCGCGTCGAAGTGGACGAGCTGCATGGTCTTCTCGTTGCGCTCGACCAGCGCCCGGGTCGTGATCATCTCGCTGACGAAGAGGCCCTTGCCGCCGGAGAACTCCCGGCACAGCGTCCGGAACGGCGCGTTCGTGATCCCCGCCATGGGCGCGAGCACCACGGGCGGCCGCACGGTGTGCGGGCCGATCTGCAGCTGGGTCATCGGGGCGGTCCTCGGGGGTACGGGGGCGGGACGACCTCCCATTGTCACACGGCGGCCAGCGCCGGTGCCCGGACGATGTCGTACAGCCGCTCCAGCCGCACCCCGGTCTCCGCGTCCGCCGGGATGTACGTCGTGAGCCTCGGCCCTGTGCCGGGCTGCAGGAACAGATGGCGGAAGTCGAAGGTCAGCCGGCCGACGTCCGGGTTCAGGAAGCACTTCGAGCGGTTGTCGGGCTGCAGCACCTCGTGGCGGTCCCAGATCTCGCGGAATTCCGCCGAGGCGTCCTGCAGCCGCTTCAGCAGCGTCTTCCACGGCGGCTCGGTCAGATGCTCCGCCATCGACGCCCGGAACTTCGCCGCCATCAGCCGCACCATCTCGTCGCGGTCCGCCAGCCCCTCCTGCCACGCGGGATGGGTGAAGGCCAGCCACAGGATGTTGCGGTCCTGCGGCGGCAGGGCGTCCAGATCGCCGACCAGCCGACCGTAGGTGCGGTTGTACGACACGATGTCGTACCGCCCGTTCGTCACGCACGCCGGGAACGGCTCCAGCTGCCGCAGCATGCTCTGGATCTGCGGCGACACCCCCAGGCAGTTGTCCTGCGGCGTCGGGTCGGGCACCCCGGCGAGATGGAACAGGTGCGCCCGCTCGTCGCGGTCCATCATCAGCGCCCGCGCGATCGCGTCCGCCACCTGCGCCGAGATCTGGATGTCCCGCGCCTGCTCCAGCCACGTGTACCAGGTCACCCCCACCGCGGCGAGGGTCGCGACCTCCTCCCGGCGCAGCCCGGGCGTGCGCCGGCGGCGGCCGGCGGGCATGCCGACCTGCTCGGGCGAGATGCGCTCGCGGCGGCTGCGCAGGAAGGCGGCGAGTTCGCGGCGGGCGTCGGCGGAGGTGGTCATGCTTCCAGGGTGCCGCGTGCGGCAGCCCATTGCCAGGTGGTTCTTATACCTGGATAAACGCTCTCTGGTACCACCCTGGGAACGGGGCGATGGTGGACAGCGTGACAGACACAGCGAAGACCCTGACCGGCCGGGAACCGTCCCGCGCCACCGTCCTGCCCCGGGTGCGCCGGGCCGCGGAGGTCGCCCCGGGCCGTACCGCGGACGAGCACGGCACGCCGGGCCCCGCGGAGCACGGCGGGCTGAGCACGCTCGGGCTCGTCACCGTGCTGCTCGGCGCCGCGCTCCCCATGATCGACTTCTTTATCGTCAACGTCGCCCTCCCCACCATCCAGCGCGACCTCGCCGCCGGCGAGTCGATGACGGAGATGGTCGTCGCGGCGTACGGCATCGCGTACGCCGTCCTCCTCGTCCTCGGCGGCCGGCTCGGCGACACCTTCGGCCGCCGCCGGCTCTTCCTGTGGGGTCTGGTCGCCTTCGGCCTCACCTCGCTGGCCTGCGGTATCGCCCCCGACGCCGGCACGCTGGTCGCCGCCCGCGCCGCGCAGGGCGCCGCGTCCGCGCTGATGCTGCCGCAGGTGCTGGCCACCATCCACGCCGCGACCAGCGGCGAGCGGCGCGGCCGGGCGCTCGGCATGTACGGCGCCACCGGCGGTATCGCCAGCATCTCCGGCCAGCTGATCGGCGGCGTGCTGGTCACGGCCGACCTGTTCGGCACCGGCTGGCGCTCGATCTTCCTGGTGAACGTGCCCGTCGTGGCCGTGGCCCTGCTGCTCGCCCTGCGCACCGTCCCCGACACCCGCGCCGCCCAGCCCGCCCGCGGCGACCTCGCCGGCACGGTGCTGCTGGGCGCCACGCTGCTCGCGCTGCTGCTCCCCCTCACCGAGGGCCGGGCGGCCGGCTGGCCGCTGTGGTCCTGGCTGCTGCTGGCCGCGGCGCCGCTGCTGGGGTGGCTGTTCTACGCCGTGGAGCGCCGCGGCGAGACCACCGGGGGCAGCCCGCTGCTGCCGCCGTCGCTGCTGCGTGAGCCGGCGCTGCGGCGCGGACTGGCGCTCGGCATCCCGTTCTTCATCGGCTTCGGCGGCTTCATGTTCGTCATCGCCCTGTCCCTGCAGGAGGGGCTGGACCTCGGTCCGGTCGCCGCGGGGCTGGCGCTGGCGCCGATGTGCGCCACGTTCTTCGTCGGCTCGCTGACCGGCCCGAAGCTCATCCACCGGTTCGGCAGCCGGGTGCTGCTCGTGGGCCAGGCGATCCAGGCCGTCGGTATCGCGCTGATCGCCGTGACCGCGCTGTGGCGGTGGCCGGACCTCGGTCCGCTGGGGCTGGCGCCCGGTATGGCGGTCGCGGGCTTCGGGCAGGGGCTGCAGCTGCCGACGTACTTCCGGATCGTGCTCGGTGCCGTCCCCGCCTCGCGCGCCGGCGCGGGCAGCGGGCTCGCGGTGACCAACCAGCAGTCGTCGCTGGCGCTCGGCGTGGCCGTCGTCGGCTCGCTGTACCTGGCGCTGGTGCCGTCGCTGGGCGTGCGGGACGCGCTGCTGTGGGCGCTGGCGGCGCAGCTCGTCGGCATCGCCCTCACGTGCGCGGTGAGCCTGCGGCTGCCGCGGAAGGTGGCGTGAGCGGGTGACCCGGTAGGTGGCAGGGGCAACGAACGTCGGTAGGTTGGCCCGTATGAGCCCCAGGCGGAACAGCGTGAACAGGCCCGTAATCCTGGGCATCTGCTGCCTGAGCCTGCTCATCGTCAGCCTCGACACGACCGCGATCAACGTGGCCCTGCCCACCCTCCGCGAGGAGTTCGACGCCTCCGTCTCGGGTCTGCAGTGGGTGATCGACTCCTATGCGGTGGTGCTGGCGTCGCTGCTGATCCTGTCCGGCTCGACGGGTGACCGGGTGGGCCGGCGCCGCACCTTCCAGACGGGCCTGGCGCTCTTCACGGCCGCCTCCGTCCTGTGCAGTCTCGCCCCCGGGCTCGGCTGGCTGATCGCCTTCCGGGTGCTGCAGGCGGTCGGCGGCTCGATGCTCAACCCGGTGGCGATGTCCATCATCACGAACACGTTCACCGAACCGCGCGAGCGCGCCCGGGCCATCGGGGTGTGGGGCGGGGTCGTCGGCATCAGCATGGCGGCGGGCCCGCTGGTCGGCGGGCTGCTCGTCGAGTCGGTCGGCTGGCGGGCGATCTTCTGGATCAACGTGCCCGTCGGCCTGCTCGCGTTGCTCCTCACCGCGCGGTACGTGCCGGAGTCCCGCGCCCCGCACCCGCGCGGGGCCGACCCCGTGGGCCAGCTCCTCGTGATCGCGTTCCTGGGCGGACTGACGTTCACGATCATCGAGGTCCCCGGCCGGGGCGTGTCCTCGCCCCTGATCCTCGCCTCGGCGGCCGTCGCGCTCGGCGCCCTGGCGGTCCTCGTCCCGTACGAACTCCGCCGCCGCCAACCGCTGATCGACCCCCGCTTCTTCCGCAGCGCGCCGTTCAGCGGCGCGACGCTGATAGCGATCAGCGCGTTCGCGGCGCTGTCCGGGTTCCTCTTCCTCAACACCCTCTATCTGCAGGAGGTCCGCGGCTACTCGCCGCTGCAGGCCGGCCTGTGGATGCTCCCGATGGCGGCGACGACCTTCGTCTGCGCCCCGCTCTCCGGCCGCCTCGTCGGTGCGTACGGCCCGCGCCCGTCCCTGCTCATGGCGGGTCCGCTGATGGCCCTGTCGGGCCTGCTCTTCGCCGCGTTCCCGGTGGAGACCTCGACCCCCGGACTCCTCACCGCGTACGTCCTGTTCGGCCTCGGCTTCGGCCTGGTGAACGCCCCCATCACGAACACGGCCGTCTCGGGCATGCCCGACGCCCAGGCGGGCGTGGCGGCGGCCGTCGCCTCGACGAGCCGCCAGACGGGCAACGCGCTGGGCGTCGCGGTGATCGGCGCGGTGCTGGCCTCGGGCCTCGCCGCCTCGGGCTTCGTGGCGGCGTCCGGTCCGGCGTGGTGGATCGTCACCGGCTGCGGAGTGGCGGTGCTGGTCCTGGGCCTGGTGACGACGGGCCGCTGGGCGCGGGGCACGGCCGAGGCCGCGGCGTCCGCGCTCAGGCCGGCGCCGGTCCCGTCACCGCCGACACCAGGGCCAGCGGGGCCGCCGCCGCCCACGACTGAGGGCTGCACGCGTGCGGATACGGGACCGGGTCCGGGTGGTCCGGGCGGGCGTAGCCGGCGGTGAGTTCGGGGAGGCGGTACGCGGTGTGCTCCGCCAGGGAGGTGAGGGCCCGGGCCAGGGTGGCCGCCTCGTCCCGCAGGCCGTAGCGGGCCAGGCCGAGCGCGGCGATCGCGCTGTCGTGCGGCCAGACGCTGCCCCGGTGGTACGACAGCGGGTGGTACGCCGGCTGGCCCGTGGCCAGGGTGCGGATGCCCCAGCCGGAGAAGAAGTCCGACTTGAGCAGGCGGCGGCCCACCCGTACGCCCCGCTCCTCGTCCAGCAGCCCGCACCACAGCAGATGGCCCGCGTCCGACGCCAGGGCGTCCACCCGGGTGCCCGAGCCGTCCAGTGCCAGGGCCGGGAAGTCCTCGGCCGGCAGCCAGAAGTCGCGTACGAAACGCTCGCGCAGGTCCGCCGCCAGACCGTCGAGCCGGTCCGCGTACGTCCCGTCCTCCCACACCGTACGGGCCAGCGCGGCCACCGCCCGCAGCGCCGCGTACGCGTAACCCTGCGGCGCCGCCGCCGCGATCGCGCCGCGCGCCCGCTCGCCGGAGGCGAAGCAGACGGCGCCGGGGGAGTCCTTCCAGCTCTGGTTGGCGAGGCCGCCCTCGTCCGCGCGGTAGACCAGGTAGCCCCGGTCCTCGAGGCCTCCGTGCTCCAGCATCCACGTCACCGCCGAACGCGCGTGCCGCTCCAGCCGCCGGGCCGGCTTGTCGTCGTGCGTGGCGTCCGTGTACGCGCCCAGCAGCATCAGGAACAGCGGCGTGGAGTCCACCGAGCCGTAGTAGCGGCCGTACGGGACCTGCTCGAAGTGCGCCAGCTCCCCGTTGCGCACCTCGTGCACGATCTTCCCCGGCTGCGCCCCGCGCGTCCGGTCCGTCTCCGTGGCCTGCGTCGCCGCGAGCGCGGGGAGGGTGGCGGCGGCCAGCGACGGCCGGTACGGCAGGGCGAAGAGCGAGGTGATGAGGGCGTGGCGGGCCAGCAGTGAGAGGAACCACGGGACGCCCGCCGCCGGGATCCGTAGGGCCTCGCCCTCCGGCCCCTGCGCCGGGATCAGCAGCCGGGAGAGGTCCGCCAGCCCCTGCTCGCACGCCCGCCGCAGCTCCGGCCAGACCGCCTCGCCGGCTCTCAGCGGCACCTCGTCGTCCGGCGTCGGCAGCACCGTGTGGTCCGGTGCGTCGTACGGGCGGGCCTCGACGCGCAGCAGCAGCTCGGCCGTGCCGTGCGGGGGGAGTTCGAGCAGCCAGACCAGGCGGCGGGCGCCGCTGCCCGTCTCCTCGACCGCGTCCGGCGCCGGCGAGGCCGTGATCACCGTGGCGGAGCGCCACTCGCGGCGCCGGTAGCCGAACTCCACGCCGTCGGGATGGACCTCGCGGGTGCGCACCGCGTGCGCCTTCTCGTACCAGCGGTGGTCCGAGCGCAGCTCGAACAGGTCGGTGAAGTCCGCGTCCACGGTGAGCGCGAGGCGGACCGTCTCCTGCTCGGCGCGGTTGCCCACGACCCGGATCCGGTCCTCCAGCACACCGTCCGCCCGCACCTGCTGCTCGCGCGCGACCGTGTGCGGCGGCGGCTCCGACCGGCCCACGTGGGGCACCAGCACGCCGGGCGCCAGCACGTCGGGGGTGGCCCCGTCGACGGTCAGCTGCCAGCGGCTCAGATGGCGGGCGTCGCGTACGAACAGCCCTTCCGGGAGCGCGCCGCGCGCCCCGGTGATGTCGCCTGCCGGGTTCAGTACGGCGAAGGTCTCGCCGTGGAAGAGCAGGCTGTGGTCGGTTCCGGGCATCACAGACCCCCCTCGGGTTCGTCGTCGGCGAGCAGATCCAGGGCCAGGGCGGCCGTCCAGCTGAAGTCGCGGGCGCCGTGCGGGCGTCCGGTGCGCGGGTCGACGTACTCGGCGAAGCCGGAGCCCGCCGCCGTACGCACCACGGCCGAGCGCAGGGCGTCGGCCGGGTCCACGAAGCCGTGCCGGCGCAGTCCGCGCTCCAGCAGCCAGTTCACGTTGAACCAGGCCGGGCCGCGCCAGTAGCGGTTCGGGTCGAAGGCCGTGCCCAGCAGGTCGTAGCTGGGCGCCAGCCCGCTGCCGCCGGCCAGGCCGAAGTGGCCGCCCTGCGCGGTGCGCAGCAGGGCCGCGGCGATCCCGGCGGGCAGTCCGGGCAGCACCAGCGGCAGCAGACCGGCCGCGCTGCGCTCGGGCACCAGCGCGTCGGCCCGTACGTCCCGGCACAGGAACTGGCCGGCCTCCCGCGACCACAGCCGGCGGACCAGCGCCGAGGTGAGCCGGGCGGCCTCGTCCAGATGCGGCGTCGGGTCCGTGCCCAGGGCCAGGGCGATCTCCGCCATCGCGTGCTCGGCGAGGGCCAGCAGCGTGCACAGGCCCGGGTCCTCCACGGCGAAGGCGGGGAACGGGACGCCGTCCGCGTACCCCGCGTCGCGGTAGTCGGCGGCGAGGCGGACGTAGCGGCCGTAGTCGAGGTCCGTCGGGCGGTCGGCGGCGGCGCCGGCGTCGAGGTCGGCGCGCCGGAAGGACGCGGGGTCGGCGGGGGCGACGCGGGCCAGCGGGGCGTCCCAGCAGGGGCTGTTGTCCATGCCCGGCTCCCAGGGGTGGACCACGGCCGGCAGCCCGTGGCCGCCCAGATCGCGGCGGCCGGTGAGATAGCGGTGCCAGGCCCGCAGCCGCGGGTAGGCGTGGGCGAGGAAGGAGCGCCGCCAGGACTCCCGGGGAGCGGCCCGGTGCACCAGCCAGACGGCGAGCGCGTGCACGGGCGGCTGCACGATGCCGGAGGTCTCGACGTGCCGCGGGGCGCCGGCGGCACGGCCGGCGGTGGACGAGCGCCAGAAGTCGGGGCCGGGGAAGTACGCGCCCTTCGGGACGGCCGGATTGAACACGATGTGCGGGACGCGGCCGTCGCCCCACTGGGCGCCGAGCAGCGTGCGCAGCTCCAGCTGGGCCCGTAACGGGGACAGGTGCCGCAGACCGATCGCGATGAACGCGGAGTCCCAGCTCCACTGGTGGGGATAGAGGGCGCGGGACGGGACGGTGGAGGCGCCGGTCCAGTTCGCGGCGAGCACGCGCTCGGCTTCCCGGGCGACGGCGTCGGCCTGGCGGCGCGGCCCGGGAGGTGCGGCCAGGCGTTCCATGGGCGCTCCGGAGGGCGTGAGACATCAAGGGGACATCGAGGAGTTACGTCCACTTAACAAGCAAAATTAGCGCGGTATTGCCGTCTGGGCAAGCAGAATAGTGGGGTAAGAGGACGGTGTGCGCGCCCAGTTGGGGGCGGATGCCGCCCGGTGCCGGGGCGGACCCTCGTTCGGGGGTACGTGCGTCCGTGGCCCGAATGGGGCACGCTGCGTACAGCCGTACGAGTGACCTCGGGGGTTCCAGGAAGGGGAGGGTGCGATGCCTGCGCTGACGGCGTACGACGTCAGGGCGCCGCGCGGTGCGACCGCGGGCGAACTGCTGCGGCTGATCCGCGCGGGCCGCACCTGCACACGCGGTGAACTGCAGCGCGTCACCGGGCTCTCTCGGAGCACCGTCGGCCAGCGCCTCGACCAGCTCTTCGCGGCGGGCTGGATCCGCGAGAGCGGCTCCGCCCCCTCGCCGAGCGTCGGCCGCCCCTCGGCCCGGCTGGAGTTCGACGGCGGCCACGCCCTGGTGCTGGCCGCGGACCTCGGCACCCGGCACGCCCGCGCCGCCGCGCTGGACCTGACCGGCCGCGTCCTCGCCGAGCGGACCGGCGGGCTGAGCGTCGACGCCGGGCCGGAGCCGGTGCTGGACCGGCTCGGCGGCTGGTTCGCGGAGCTGCTCGCCGAGACGGGGCGCGGGCCGGACGCGGTGTGCGGCGCGGGGCTGTCCGTGCCCGGGCCGGTCGACGTCGCCGCGGGGCGGCTCGTGCAGCCGCCGATCATGCCGGGCTGGGACGGCGTACCGGTGGGACCCGTACTGCGCGCGGCCCTCGCCCGGCGGCTGCCGTCGCTCCCGGTGCCGCTGCCCGTGTACGTCGACAACGACGCGAACCTGATGGCGTACGCCGAGCAGCGCGCCGGCCATCCGGACTGCTCCGCCTTCCTGCTGATCAAGGCGTCCACCGGCATCGGCGCGGGCGTCGTGGTCGACGGCGGCGTCTACCGGGGCATCGACGGCGGCGCCGGCGACATCGGCCACATCCGGCTGCACGACGTCCCCGACGCGCTGTGCAGCTGTGGCTCGTACGGCTGTCTGGCGGCCGTCGCGAGCGGTGGCGCGATCGCCCGTGCGCTCACCGCCTCCGGGGTCCCGGCGGCGTCCGGTTCCGACGTACGGCGGCTGCTGGCGGCCGGGCACCCGGAGGCGGTGCGGCTGGCCGCGGAGGCGGGGCGGCGCGTGGGGGAGGTGCTCGGCACGGTCGTGACGCTGCTCAATCCCGGGGTGTTGATGGTGGCCGGGGATCTGGCGTCGGTGCCGTTTGTTACCGGGGTGCGGGAGCTCTTGTATCAGCGGGCGATGCCTCGTACGACGGCGCATCTGGAGGTTGTGACCGCGGGGCTCGGGGAGCGGGCGGGGTTGCTGGGGGCGGGGGCGATGGTGGTGGAGGCGCTGTACGAGCCGGGGACGGCCGATGCGCGGTTGGCGGCCCTGGGGGTGTAGGGCCGCCGCGGTGTGGGGGGCGTGGTCCCGTTGCGCTGCGGGGGCTTCGCCCCCGGGCCCCCTTTGCGGGCTGCGCCCGCTTTCGCGCCTGGACGGCGCTCGGCCTCAAACGCCGGCCGGGCTGGTTCTGGGCCCCTCGCCCTGACGCCTGGCGGCGGGCGTTGTCGGCGCTGCGCGCCTCGGCCTCAGGCGCCGGCCGGGCTTCATGGTGCGTTGCGCGTCCGGCCTTCGGCCGCCCGTAGGCACCCCTAGTGCGCGACCGCATCGTGGGACGTATCGGTCGGGCGGTGCGTGATTCTCGCCACGTCTGATGTGGTAGTTGCTCAGATGAGCATTACCCGGGAGTAGTTACTTCTCGGAGGCGTGGCACTCAGTGCCACCCAAGTGTGTTCAAGACCTGAACGCAGCGCCACCCCGCGTAGCGGACGCGGCGCGTTGCGCGAGGAATGCCCCCGTGCCGGGTGAAGATCGGTGCAAGGCTCGAAGCCTCACCCTGGTACCGAGCCTGCCCCGTATATCCCAGGCGGCGTGCTCAGATGAGCCAATGATCGCTAAGTGGATGTACCCAGAGACCTTCGATCTGGGTATGTTCCTCGCCGTCAGGGCAGAGAGCAGTCCCACGAGGGAACGAGGAGACGATTACCGTGCCGGAACCGCAGCGGGAAGAACAGCTGAAGTTCGTCTACGACTTCCACGAGGGCAACAAGGACCTCAAGGACCTCCTGGGCGGCAAGGGTGCCAACCTCGCCGAGATGACGAACCTCGGCCTCCCCGTACCGCCCGGCTTCACCATCACCACCGAGGCGTGCAAGGAGTACCTGGCCACCGGTGACGAGCCGCCGGCCCTGCGGGACGAGGTGAGTGCGCACCTCGACGCGCTGGAGCGCCAGATGGGCAAGAAGCTCGGCCAGAAGGACGACCCCCTCCTCGTCTCCGTCCGTTCCGGCGCCAAGTTCTCGATGCCCGGCATGATGGACACCGTCCTCAACATCGGCCTCTCCGACGCCTCCGTGCAGGGCCTCGCCGACCAGGCCGGCGACGAGCGGTTCGCCTGGGACTCGTACCGCCGTCTCATCCAGATGTTCGGCAAGACCGTCCTCGGCGTCGACGGCGAGCTGTTCGAGGACGCGCTGGAGGAGGCCAAGCGGGCCAAGGGCGTCACCTCGGACATCGAGCTCGAGGCCAAGGACCTGAAGAAGCTGGTCAAGCTCTTCAAGAGCGTCGTCTCCCGGGAGACCGGCCGCGACTTCCCGCAGGACCCGCGCGAGCAGATGGACCTCGCGATCCACGCGGTCTTCGACTCGTGGAACGGCGACCGCGCCAAGCTCTACCGCCGCCAGGAGCGCATCCCGCACGACCTCGGCACGGCGGTCAACGTCTGCTCGATGGTCTTCGGCAACCTCGGCCCCGACTCCGGCACGGGCGTCGCCTTCACCCGCGACCCCGCCTCCGGCCACGCCGGCGTGTACGGCGACTACCTGCAGAACGCGCAGGGCGAGGACGTCGTCGCCGGTATCCGCAACACCGTGCCGCTCGCCCAGCTCGAGGAGCTGGACAAGAAGTCGTACGACGAGCTGATGCGGATCATGCAGACCCTCGAGACGCACTACAAGGACCTGTGCGACATCGAGTTCACCATCGAGCGCGGCAAGCTGTGGATGCTGCAGACCCGCGTCGGCAAGCGCACCGCGGCCGCCGCCTTCCGGATCGCCACGCAGCTCGTCGACCAGGGCCTGATCGACGAGGCCGAGGCGCTGCAGCGCGTCACCGGCCACCAGCTGGCGCAGCTGATGTTCCCCCGCTTCGACGCCAACGGCGGCGGCAAGTACGAGCAGCTCGCGCGCGGCATCGCCGCCTCCCCGGGCGCCGCGGTCGGCAAGGCGGTCTTCGACTCGTACACGGCCGTCAAGTGGTCGCGCTCCGGCGAGAAGGTCATCCTGATCCGCCGCGAGACCAACCCCGACGACCTCGACGGCATGATCGCCGCCGAGGGCATCCTGACCTCGCGCGGCGGTAAGACCTCGCACGCGGCCGTCGTCGCCCGCGGCATGGGCAAGACCTGTGTCTGCGGCGCGGAGGAGCTGGAGGTCGACACCAAGCGCCGGCAGCTGACCGCCCCCGGCGGCGTCGTCATCGACGAGGGCGACCTCATCTCCATCGACGGCTCCACCGGCAAGGTCTACCGCGGCGAGGTCCCCGTCGTACCGTCGCCGGTCGTCGAGTACTTCGAGGGCCGCATGCACGCGGGCGCGGAGGACTCCGACGAACTGGTCGTCGCCGTGCACCGGATGATGGCGTACGCGGACCGCATCCGCCGGCTGCGGGTGCGGGCCAACGCCGACAACGCCGAGGACGCCTCGCGGGCCCGCCGCTTCGGCGCGCAGGGCATCGGGCTGTGCCGTACCGAGCACATGTTCCTGGGCGAGCGGCGGCAGTACGTCGAGCGGCTGATCCTCGCCGAGTCGGACGAGGAGCGCGAGGCGGCCCTCGCCGAGCTGACGCCGCTGCAGAAGGGCGACTTCGTCCAGCTCTTCGAGGCGATGGACGGGCTGCCGGTGACGGTGCGGCTGCTGGACCCGCCGCTGCACGAGTTCCTGCCGGACATCACCGAGCTGTCGGTGCGCGTCGCCCTCGCCGAGTCCCGCAAGGACCACAACGAGAACGACCTGCGCCTGCTGCAGGCCGTGCACCGGCTGCACGAGCAGAACCCGATGCTGGGCCTGCGCGGCGTGCGTCTGGGCCTGGTCATCCCCGGCCTGTTCGCCATGCAGGTCAAGGCCATCGCGGAGGCGGCGGCGGACCGGTTCGACGCGAAGGGCGACCCGCGCGCGGAGATCATGATCCCGCTGGTGGGCACGGTGCAGGAGCTGGAGCTCGTACGGGACGAGGCGGAGCACGTCATCGCCGAGGTCGAGGCGCGCCGCGGGGTGGACCTCAGGCTGACGCTCGGCACGATGATCGAGCTGCCGCGCGCTGCCCTGACGGCCGGTCAGATCGCCGAGTCGGCGGACTTCTTCTCCTTCGGTACGAACGACCTCACGCAGACGGTGTGGGGCTTCTCCCGGGACGACGTGGAGGCTTCCTTCTTCACGGCGTACCTCGAGAAGGGGATCTTCGGCGTCAGCCCCTTCGAGACGATCGACCGGGACGGCGTCGGCTCGCTGGTGCGCGCCGCCTCGGAGGCGGGCCGGGCCACGCGCCCGGACCTGAAGCTCGGCGTGTGCGGTGAGCACGGCGGCGACCCGGAGTCGGTGCACTTCTTCCACGAGGTGGGCCTGGACTACGTCTCCTGCTCCCCGTTCCGCATCCCGGTGGCACGCCTGGAGGCGGCCCGCGCGGCGGCGTCCGGCAACGGCGGCGGCTCGGACCACCGCTGACCCTCCGGCCGCCGCCCGGACCCACCCTCACCCCCGGGCCGGCGGCCGGCATCCGGAAGGGGCGGCGCCCTGTGCGGGGGCGCCGCCCCTGTTCCGTGCCGTGAACGGGTGGTATGCGGACGTAAGTTGACGTCCGACGTGACCTTCGGGCCGCCGGGTGCGTTTGTCCCGGCATGACTAGCGAGATCAGCCGCCCGGACGTGTGGTCCCTCCTGGACCTCGAGTTCGGCCCGGAGCGCCCGCCGCTGCTGTCCGTACGCGAGGCCCAGGCCACGGTGATGCTGCTGGAGTGGGCGGCCTCCCGCTCCGGCGAGGCGATGGGCGACGCGGCGCAGACGCTCGCGACGCGGCTGTCGATGCGGCTCGCGGCGGAGGGGTAGGCAGCTCTGGGGGCCGCCGTCTACCGGCCTGACACCGTGTCCGCGACCCGCGCCAGGCGGGACGTGCGGCCCAGCGCCGCCTCGCGGGTGTCCGCGCGGCGGTAGAGGCCGTACATCAGCTGGACGCCCAGCCAGCGCAGCGGTTCGGGTTCCCAGCGGCGGACGCGGCGGCCCACCCAGGGGAGCGTGACCAGGTCCGTGTCCCGGTGGAGCACCAGATCGCGCAGGGTGCGGCCGGCGAGGTTGGCCGTGGCCACGCCGTGGCCCGTGTAACCGCCCGCGTGGCCCAGGCCCGTGGCGTGGTCGACGACGGCCGTGGAGCACCAGTCGCGGGGGACGCCCAGGACCCCGGACCAGGCGTGGGCGACACCCGCGCCGGACGCCGCCGGGAACATGTCGGTGAGCATCCGGTGCAGCAGGGACACCGTCCACTGCGGCGTGGCGCCCGAGGCGTCGACGCGGGAGCCGTAGCGGTACGGCTTGCCCCGGCCGCCGAACGCGATCCGGCCGTCCGCCGTCCGCTGGGCGTACATGTAGTAGTGCGCCATGTCGCCGAGGAGTTCGGCGCCCTGCCAGCCGATCTCCTTCCACGCCTCCGCGGGGAGCGGCTCCGTGACGATCATCGAGCTGTTCATCGGCAGCCAGTCGCGGTGCGTGCCGGGGAACGCCGCCGTGAAGCCCTCCGTGCAGCGCAGGACGTAGTCCGCCGTGACCGTGCCGTGCGGGGTGACGGCGCGGGCGCCCCGGTCGGCCGTCCTGGGGTGCAGGGCGGTCACCGGCGTCTGTTCGTACAGCTCCACGCCCAGCGCGCGCACCGCGTCCGCGAGCCCCCGCGCCAGCTTCGCCGGCTGGACGCGCGCGCAGTGCGGCGAGAAGCTCGCGCCGACCGCTCCATCGACGCGCATCCGCTCGCCGGGCTCGGTCAGCCGCAGGTCGTCCTGGCCCCAGCCCCACTCCCGGGACTCGTCCACCTCAGCCCGAAGGCGCAGCAGCTGGGCGGCGTTGCGGGCGACGTTCACGACTCCGTCGTGGGCCACGTCCGCCTCGATGCCGGCGGCCGCCGCCTCGCGCACGATCTCGTCGACCGACGCGTGCATCGCCTTCTGCAGCCGTACGGTCGCGTCCCTGCCGTGCGTACGGGCGTACGCGTGCCGGGAGCCGGCCAGCTCGCCGACGATCCAGCCGCCGTTGCGGCCGCTCGCCCCGAAGCCGGCGAACTCGCTCTCCAGGACGACGATCCGCAGGTCCTGCTGCGCCTTCTTCAGGTAGTACGCCGTCCACAGGCCGGTGTACCCGGCGCCGATCAGGCATACGTCGGCCTGGGCGTCGCCGGGGAGCGGGGCGCCGGGGGAGGGCAGGCCGATCTCGCGGAACCAGTGGGAAACGGAGCCGTTCGTCATGGTGGCTAATTCTGCTGTAATCGTCGAGGAAATGCACTAGGTGATCTGGAATCGGTCTCTGGACGGGTTCTGGGCTTCGGATTTCGTTGTACGGCGATGATCTCGACGGAGGTGCGCCGGGCGGCGCTGTCGGTGGCGCCGGATAGCGTGCGGGGCATGAACGACAACGGGGAGCAGACCGCCGTGGCCGACGCCCGACCGGCCGGTTCCGCCCGGGTGGACGCCGTGGGCGGGGGCAAGGCCGCCGTGACCGTGGAGGTCCGGCGGGACGTGCGGCAGGTGCTGGCGCGGGACGGCGAGCGGCTGGCGGTGTACGACCTGGACGCGGCCTTCGCCGGTGACGCCTCGCCGCGGACGGTGATCCCCTTCCCGTGGCCGGGCTGGCGGTTCGGCGAGCATTCGGCCGACCCCGCGGGGCGGTTCGTGGCGCTGTCCGGGCAGCGGTCCGTGCGCGTGGTGGACGGGGACGGCGCGACGCGCTGGGAGTTCCGCCACCCCTGCTGGGACGCGCAGGTGGGGCACGACTGCGACCCCGGCGGTGTGTGCGGCGGTCACGAGTCCGGCTCGTGCCGGGTGTCCGACGACGGCCGCTTCGTCTGGGCCCATGTGCCCGCGCCGGCGGGGCTGCACGAGGGCGGCGCGTTCGAGGAGTGGGTCGTCCTCGACGCCGCCGACGGCACGCTCCTCGCCCGGACGCCGGTGCAGAGCGCGGCGCAGGGCTCCTCGCACCTGTCGCACCCGGACGGCCTACGGATGGGCCTCAGCATCGGCGAGGGGCAGGACGGCAGCCTGCTGTACTGGGCGCGCTGGGACGGCGAGCAGCTCACGGTCCGGGACCTGAACGACGGCGACCTGATCCTCCTCGACACCCACCCCGCCCACGACGGCTTCCTCACCCTGACCCACGACCAGGACGAGATCGCCCTCCACGACGCGCTCGGCGAGCGGCTCGCCACCGGGCCCGCGGAGAGCCTGCCGGCGGACGGGTGCGACATCGAGCCGTTCTGGGACTACTACGCCGGCTTCGTGGACGCGGAGACGGTCATCGCCTCCACCGTCGAGTACGACGAGAACCACGACGAGTACGAGGAGGAGCACGAGGAGCACGAGGAGCACGAGGACCACGGCGAGCACGGCCGGCCGCGGCACTGGCTGCTCGACGCCCGTACGCTCCGGCTCAGGGCCCGGGTGCGCTATCCGCGGCGGATATCCGACTCCGCCACCGCGCTCGGCGACGGGACCTGGCTGACGTACCAGGACGGCGTCTTCGAGCGGTGGCGGATCGCGGCGGGCGGCTGACCAAGTCGGCGTGACAGCCGCTATGTTGACGCCCGCAGGTACCCGCAAGCGCTTGTCCACGACAGGAGGCCACCCACCGTGGCGGACCACCACGACACCGGCCACCCCTCCGCGGAGGAGGCCGCGCCCGTCGCCCGTATCGACAGCACCGTCCCGCACAGCGCCCGGGTGTGGAACTGGCTCCTCGGCGGCAAGGACAACTACCCCGTCGACCGCGCGGCGGGCGAGGCGTACGTCGCCGCCTTCCCCGGCATCCTCGACATAGCCCGCCACGACCGGGCGTTCCTCGGCCGCGCGGTGCGCCATCTGGTCGGCGAGGAGGGCATACGCCAGCTCCTCGACATCGGCACGGGGCTGCCGACCATGGACAACACGCACGAGGTCGCCCAGCGCACGGCGCCCGAGTCGCGGATCGTCTACGTCGACAACGACCCGCTGGTGCTCACGCACGCGCACGCACTGCTCACCAGCACCCCCGAGGGGCACACGGACTACATCGAGGAGGACCTGCGCAATCCCGCGGAGATCCTGCGCAAGGCCTCCGCCACGCTGGACCTCGGCCGGCCCGTCGCCGTGATGCTGCTGGGCATAGCCCACTTCGTCCACGACCACGACGAGATCCGCTCGGTCCTGCGGACGCTGATGGAGGGGCTGCCGTCCGGCAGCTTCCTGGTGATGACGCACGCGACGATGGACCCCGAACTCCTCGGCGCGCAGGCCCAAGAGGCCCAGTCCAAGGCGCAGGAGGGCATACGGGAGCGCGGCGCGACGGGGCTGGCGTTCCGTACCAGGGAGCAGGTCACCGCGCTCTTCGAGGGGCTGGAGATCCTCGAACCGGGTGTGGTGTCGATGGCGCACTGGCGGATCGAGGAGACGTCGTTCGGCCTGCCGGAGCCGGTGGCGGGCTACGGCGTGGTGGGACGGAAGCCCTGACGGCGGGGCGCGGCGTGCGTGGTGGGGCGCTCGGTCGTCAGCCGTCGATCGCCGTGTAGCGCACGCCCGTCAGCCGCTCCGACTCCTCCCACAGGCGGCGCGACGCCGCGTCGTCCAGTGTCCAGCGCATCCGGAAGGACTGCGCCGGGGCGCCGCGCCAGCCCTGCCAGCGCGGGCCGATGAACGCGTCCGGATGGACGCCGGGCGCGGTGGCCGCGAACAGCGTGGGCAGCGCGCCTGCGTCCGCGGACTGGGCGAGGAGCCGGTTGCCGAGGTCGAAGATCCGCTCCGCCCCGCGCCGGCCCTCCATCTTGGCGCCCGCGGACTGGAGGTTGGTCGCCGCGTAGCCGGGGTGGGCCGCGGCGGCGATGACGGGGGACCCGGCCGCGGCGAGGCGGCGGGCGAGTTCGTGGATGAAGAGGAGGTTCGCGGTCTTGGAGCGGCCGTAGGCCAGCCAGCGGCGGTAGCGGTGCTCGCTGTTGAGGTCGTTCAGGTCGACCTGGCCCACGGCGTGCATGCCGCTGGAGACGCTGACGACCCGGGCGTCCGGGGCGGCGAGGATCCGGGGGAGCAGCAGGCCGGTCAGGGCGAAGTGGCCGAGGTGGTTGACGCCGAACTGCGTCTCGAAGCCGTCGGCGGTCTGCCCGTACGGCAGGGCCATCACGCCCGCGTTGTTGACCAGCAGGTCGACGCGCTCCGCGTCCAGGTCGTCGGCGAACGCCCGTACGGACTTCAGGTCCCCGAGGTCCAGCAGCCGCAGCTCCGCCTGCGCGCCCGGCACCTCGGCCAGCAGCAGGTCGCGGGCCTCGGTTCCGCGCGCCTCGCTGCGGCAGGCGAGCACGACCCGCGCCCCGTGGCGGGCCAGCTCGCGCGCGGTCGCGTAGCCGATGCCGCTGTTGGCGCCGGTGACGACCGCCGTGCGGCCGCTCTGGTCGGGGATGTCGCTCGCGTTCCAGCCCATGGCGCCCTCGCTCCTCGTCTCGCCCGGTTCGGGTACCCGCTGGCGGCAGGGTAAGGCCCGTCGGCGCCGGTTACGAGACAGACGCACCCACGGATACGGGCGGCGGCCTGCCGTAAGGCCCAGCTTACGGACCTGGTCCGGCGGTCCGGCGGCGCACTAGAGTCCGGCCGTCGCACCCCGCCGGGGTCCGGTCGTCCCGCCCCGCAGGAGTCCCGCCGGAGTCCCGCCGTTCCGCCCCGCGTCACGTTCTCCCCGTACCACCCCACACCACGGAGGAGCTCGTTCGTGAACTGGAAGCACCCCGGAGGCCGGCTCGCCGCGGCCCTCGCCTCCGCCGCCGTCGCCGTGTCGGGCCTCACCGCGGCGGCACCGCCGCAGGAGACCGCGCGGACCGTCTCGTACCACGGCTACCAGGTGCGGGTGCCCGCCGACTGGCGGGTGGTCGATCTGGAACGCCACCCCGACGCCTGCGTCCGCTTCGACCGGCCGGCCGTCTATCTCGGCCGCGCCGGCGACCGGCCCGACTGCCCGGCGGGCCTCGTCGGCCGGACCGAGGGGCTGCACATCGAGCCGTTCGCGGCCGACCGGGTCGCCCCGGGCACCGCCCGTTCCCGCACCGGCACGGGTGTGGCCTCCCGTGACGGCGAGATCCGGCTGGCGGCCGAGGAGGCCGGCGTGCTGGTCACCGCCGCCCACACGGACGCCACCGAAGCGCACATACGCCAGGTGCTGGGCACCGCCCGGATCGCGGAGGGGGCCAGGCCCGGCAAGCTCCCGCAGGCCGCACCCCGGGCCACCGCACTGGCCGCCGGCCCGCAGCCCGGGAACTTCACCGGCAAGGGCTTCGACGCCTGCACCGCGCCCTCGCAGGGGGCGATGGACGCCTGGCTCGCCAACTCCCCGTACCGTGCGGTCGGCGTCTACATCAGCGGCGGCTGGCGGGCCTGCGCCCAGCCCAACCTCACCGCCGGCTGGGTGAGCACCCAGACCGCGAAGGGCTGGCGTCTGATCCCGCTCGACGTCGGCATGCAGGCGCCGTGCACGGGCTTCTCCAGCCGTATGTCGTACGACCCCGCCACGGCCCGCTCGCAGGGCGCGAACGCCGCCAACGGCTCGGTGGCCGCGGCCCAGTCGCTGGGCATCGGGGCGGGCAGCGCGATCTACTCGGACATCGAGGGCTACTCCTCCACCGCGTCGTGCAAGGCCGCCGTGCTGTCGTACCTCTCCGGCTGGACCGACGCCCTGCACACCGCCGGCTATCTCTCGGGGGTCTACTCCAGCGCCTCCTCCGGTATCCGGGACGCCGCCGCGGAGTACGACAACCCCGCCTACACCCGGGTCGACCACATCAACTTCGCCTGGTGGAACGGCGCGGCGGACACCAACACCGGTTCCTACGTCCCGGCCGGGATGTGGGCGAACCACCAGCGCATCCACCAGTACGTCGGCGAGGTCACCGAGACGTACGGCGGTGTGTCGATCAACATCGACCGCGACTACCTCGACACGGGCACCGGCTCCCCGCAGCCGCCCGCCAAGTACTGGGTGGACACCTTCGCCGACGCCCCGGTCTTCGCCTCGCCCACCAGCACCACCCCGACCGGCACCCTCTACGCGGCCACGAACTACGTGTTCTGCAAGGCGTGGGGCCGGGAGATCCGCGACGGCGCCGGCAACTACAACCACTGGTGGCTGCGGACCGACCCGGACGTGGGCCCGGCCGGCCAGTACGTCTCCGCGTACTACCTGTCCCGCTGGGGCAACGACGAGGCCCGCGACAACAACGGCACCGTCATCCCCGACTGCTGACCGGCCCCTTCCCCCACCCACCCCAGGAGGTCTGATGCGTCATCTGCGCAACGCGCTGCTGGCGGTGACGGCGACCCTCGCCGCGCTGCTCGCCGGACTGGTCGCCGCACCCACCGCCCAGGCGGCGCCGAACTTCAAGGCCCCGTACCCCTGCGGCCAGACCTGGACCTACAGCCACCACTCCGCCGAGGTCCGCCTCGCGCTGGACTTCATCCGCTCCGACGGCGGCGCGACCGCCGGCACCCCCGTGCTGGCCTCCGCCTCCGGCACGGCGTACCGCTACTACGAGGCGGGCGGCGCCGGCAACTACGTGGTGATCGACCACGGCGGCGGCTGGAAGACGTACTACTTCCACCTGTCCTCGTACGCCATCAGCCACGGGCAGTACGTCTCCCAGGGCCAGACGATCGGCTACACCGGCTCGACCGGGAACAGCTCCGGCGCGCACATCCACTACGAGCAGCTCTACAACGGCGTCGGCCAGACCATCCAGATCAACGGCGGCTCGCTGGCCCCGTACCCCGGCTCGTACTACCAGAAGTACCTCACCAGCGACAACGGCTGCGGCGGGCCCGCCAAGTACTGGGTCGACACCTTCGCCAACGCCCCGGGCTACGCCTCGCCGACGTCCACCACGCAGACCGGCACGCTGTACGCGGGCACGAACTACGTGTTCTGCAAGGCGTGGGGCCGGGAGATCCGCGACGGCGCCGGCAACTACAACCACTGGTGGCTGCGGACCGACCTCGACGTGGGCCCGGCGGGGCAGTACGTCTCGGCGTACTACCTGTCCCGCTGGGGCAACGACGAGGCCCGCGACAACAACGGCACCGTCATCCCCGACTGCTGACCCCCGGTACGTGCCCGGCCGGATCAGATCCGGCCGGGCACGTCCAGGTCCGGCACCGGGGGCTCCGCGCCGCGCAGCAGCGCCCGCCCCGCGGCGGTCGCCACGTGCAGGGAGCGGCCCTCCAGCCGGACCGTGCTGACCAGTCCCGCGTCGCGCAGTACGCCGATGTGCTGGCTGACCGCGGGGTGGGTGACGCCCAGCAGCCGGGCCAGCTCCACCGTGGAGCAGCCGGTGAGTGACGCGCGTAGCACCGCTGCGCGGGTGTGGCCGAGAAGCCTGCCGAGGGCCCCGCCGGACCGGCCGGCGGTCGCGGGGCGCAGCCAGTCGCTGTCGCGGCGGATGGGATAGCCGAGTACGGGCGGCAGCTCCGGGTCCGCCAGGGTGAAGGGTGTCGGCCAGCAGAAGAACGAGGGCTGCAGGGTGACGCCGCGGCCGCCGAGATGGATGGTGTGGTCGACCGGGTACGGCGCCTCCAGGACCGGCGGGCGCCAGCGGATGTGTGCCCCGAGCCCCGACAGCAGGGCTTCGGTTCCGCCCTCGAGCAGGGTGTTGAGCCGGACCATGCGGTCGGCGTCGATCTGGGCGCTGATGCGGTGCCAGAAGGGTTCGAGCGCCTCGCGGTGGTAGGTGCGCACGGCCCGGCCGAGCCGGAGCAGGGCCTCGTTGTCGCCGCGGGCGAGCGGCCCGGTCCAGCGGGGCAGCCGCCGTACGGCGGCCGCCCGCGCGAGATCCGTCCGCAGCCGGGCGGCCGGCGTGCGCAGCAGGGTGTCCACGGCCGCCTGCAGCGTGCCGCAGTCGCCGCGGGTGGGAGTGAGGAAGTCCGGCGAGTAGCCCCGGGGCGGCAGCAGCGGGGACAGCAGCAGACAGCTGTCGGACAGCCGCGGCCGCACCCACCGCCGCCACTCCCCGAACTCCCGGGTCCCGTCGCTGCGCTGCAGCGTCTGGAAGCTGTTGCTGATCTCCCACAGCACGTCGGCCCCGGGCGCCACCCGCACCCGCGTCAGATCCTCGGCCGTGAAGTACACCCGCAGCATGGCCTCTTCGTACCTCCGCCTCTTCCGGGACCGCGGCGGCACGGCCGCGCTGTCCCAGGCGAGCGCCTTGGAAGGCTCATGTCAAGACCGCGGGGCGGACCGCGGAGGACCGGCGGGCGCCCGGTCCGGCCGCACGAACCCGCCTACGCCGCCGAGTCGCGCACCCGTGCCGCGTACACCGGGATCCGGACGTCCGCGTCGTCCAGGCACGCCCCCGTCTCCAGGTCGAAGCGCTGCTTCAGCAGCGGCGACGCCACGAACGGGCGGCCCTCCGCCGAGCCCAGCAGGCCGCGGGACAGGACGTACGCGCCGGTGAACGGGTCGCGGTTGGAGACGGCGTACACCGAGCCCGCGCGGTCGAGGAAGACGGCGACCTGGGTGCCGTCGGGGAGCAGGGCCGCGACGCCGCGGCCCGGGGTCAGCAGCGGCAGGTCGCAGACCCCGAACCAGCCCGCGGGGAGGCGGAGCTGGACGCGGAACGTGGTCTGCTCGGGGGCCAGGGTCATCGGGCGGCGGTTCCTTCCAGGGAGGCCTGGGGCGGCAGCGGGGCGATCCGCAGCAGGTCCAGGTCGGGTTTGATCTGGTCGCGCTCCGGGACGAACCCGACGGTGGGGTCCGGGACGCCGGGCGCGTTGACGAACGAGACGAAGCGGCGCAGCCGGTCCGGGTCGGCGAGGGTCTCGGCCCACTCGTCGCGGTAGCCCGCGACGTGCGTCCGCATCAGCGCCTCCAGCTCGTCGCACAGGCCGAGCGAGTCGTGGACCACGACGTCCCGGACGTGGTCCAGTCCGCCCGGGATCCGCTCCAGCCACACCGAGGTGCGCTCCAGCTTGTCCGCGGTGCGGATGTAGAACATCAGGAACCGGTCGATCAGGCGGACCAGTTCGGCGTCGGAGAGGTCCTGGGCGAGCAGGTCCGCGTGGCGCGGCGTCATCCCGCCGTTGCCGCCGACGTACAGGTTCCAGCCGTTCGCCGTCGCGATCACCCCGAAGTCCTTCGACTGCGCCTCCGCGCACTCCCGCGCGCAGCCGGACACCGCGGACTTCAGCTTGTGCGGCGCCCGCAGGCCCCGGTAGCGCAGCTCCAGGCCGATGGCCATCCGGACGGAGTCCTGCACCCCGAACCGGCACCACGTCTGCCCCACGCACGACTTCACGGTCCGCAGCGCCTTGCCGTACGCGTGGCCCGACTCGAAGCCGGCGTCCACCAGCCGGCCCCAGATCTGCGGGAGCTGGTCGACGCGGGCGCCGAAGAGGTCGATCCGCTGGCCGCCGGTGATCTTCGTGTAGAGGCCGAAGTCGCGGGCGACCTCCCCGATCACGATCAGCTTCTCCGGGGTGATCTCCCCGCCGGGGATCCGGGGGACGATCGAGTACGAGCCGTTCCGCTGCATGTTGGCCAGGAAGTGGTCGTTGGTGTCCTGCAGCGCCGCCTGCTCCCCGGCCAGGACGTACCCCTCAGCCCCGATCGACGGCGCCAGCGACGCGATGATCGACGCCACGGCGGGCTTGCAGACCTCGCAGCCGTCGCCGCCGCGCGCCCCGGGCCGGCCGTGCTCGTCCAGCAGTCGGGTGTACGACGTGGTCCGCCGGACGCGGATGATCTCGTACAGCTCCTCCCGGGTCACCGGGAAGCAGCCGCACAGCCCCTGGTCGCCGGACGCCGGCAGCAGCTGGCCGAGCAGCTTCACACAGCTGCCGCAGCCCGTACCGGCCTTGGTGCACTTCTTCAGCTCCGGCACGGTGGTGCAGGCATGCTCGGCGACCGCGTCGAGGATGCGGCCCTTGGTGACGTTGTGGCAGCTGCACACGATCGCCTCGGCGGGCAGCGCCTCCGGGCCGAGGGCGGCGGGCGCGCCCAGCCCCGCCGGGAGCACCAGCTGCTCGGGCGGTACGGGCGGCACCGAGCCCGTCAGCGGGCGCAGCATGCCGTACGAGTCGGCGTCGCCGACCAGGACGCCGCCGAGCAGTTCGCCGGACGGGGCGACGACCAGCTTCTTGTAGATCCCGGCGCGCGAGTCGGAGTACACGACGTCCAGGCAGCCCTCCGCCACGCCGTGCGCGTCGCCGAAGGACGCCACGTCCACGCCGAGCAGCTTGAGCTTGGTGGACAGGTCCGCCCCGGTGAACTCGCGGTTCCCCTCGGCGATCGCGTCGGCCGCCGTCTCCGCCATCTCGTAGCCGGGCGCGACCAGGCCGTACACCCTGCCGTCGGCTGCCTGGGCGCACTCGCCGATGGCGAAGACGGCGGGGTCGCCGGTACGGCACGCGGTGTCCACCGTGATGCCGCCGCGCTCGCCGACCGCCAGGCCCGCGGCGCGGGCCAGTTCGTCGCGGGGGCGGACGCCCGCCGCGAAGACCACCAGGTCGGTGGCCAGTTCCGAGCCGTCCGTCAGCAGCATGCCGGACACGGCGCCGGAGGCGTCGGTGCGGATCTCCTTGCCGCCGAGCCCGGTGTGGACGTGCAGGCCCAGCTCCACGATGGTGCGCCGCAGGGCGCTCCCGCCGCCCTCGTCGACCTGCACGGCCATCAGCCGGGGTGCGAACTCCACGATGTGCGTCGCCAGTCCGAGGCCCTTGAGCGCGCCGGCCGCCTCCAGGCCGAGCAGGCCGCCGCCCACGACGACGCCGGTCGTCGCGGTCTTCGCGTACTCCTCGATGGCCAGCAGGTCCTCGATGGTGCGGTAGACGAAGGCGCCCGTCGCGTCCTTGCCAGGGCAGGGCGGTACGAAGGGGTACGAGCCGGTGGCCAGGACGAGCGTGTCGTAGCGGAAGACCTGCCCGCTGCGGGCGGTCACCGTCCGTCCGTCGCGGTCGACGGAGACCGCCGGATCGCCGACGTACAGCTCGATGCCGTGCCGCTCCATGAAGCCGTCCTCGACCAGCGACAGCTCCTCGGCCGAGGTGCCGTCGAAGTACGAGGTGAGGTGCACCCGGTCGTACGCGGGACGCGGTTCCTCGCAGAGCACGACGACCCGGGCGGTCCCGGTGACGCCGCGGTCCGCGAGCGCCTCGAGGAACCGCTGGCCGACCATTCCGTGGCCGATCAGCACGATCGTCTGCATCTCAGGAGCCTCCAGGGTGGGTGAGCAGGTGGAGCAGCGGTACGTCGTCGGGCAGCGGCTCGTCGGCCTCCCAGGCGCGGGCCAGGGCGCCCACGGCCGCGAGGTCGCCGAGCAGGATGCCGCCGACGAGCCGCCCGTCGCGCACGACGACCTTGCGGTAGGCGCGGCGGGTGGCGTCGGCCAGCTGGACGACGTCGTCGCCGGGCGCCGGCACGGGGTCGCCGAACGCGGCGAGGTCCAGCGGGGTGCGGGAGTCGGGGACGAGGGTGAGCCGGGTCAGCACGCGCGAACCCCGGTAGGCGGGGGCGCCCTTGCCGGTGAGGACGTCCGCCAGCACGTCGGCCTGGTCCAGCGCCGGGCCGGCCAGCCCGTACGCCGTGCCGTCGTGCTCGGCGCAGTCGCCGAGGGCGTGGATGTACGGGTCGGAGGTGCGCAGCTCGTCGTCCACGACGATGCCGCGCGCCGTGGTGAGCCCGGCGGCCCGCGCGAGGCCGGTGCGCGGGCGCACCCCGCAGGCCAGCACGACCAGATCGGCGGTGAGCAGATACCCGTCCGCCAGCTCCACCGCGTTGACCGTCCGTCCCCCGCGCGCGTCGATGCAGCGCAGGCCGCGCACCCGGCACTCGGTGTGCACCTCGACGCCGAGGTCCTCCAGATGGGACCGCAGCAGCCGCGCCGCCGCCGGGTCGAGCTGGCGCTCCATGAGGTGCTCGCCCTGGTGCGCAAGCACGACCTGGGCGCCGCGCCGGGCGAGGGCGCGGGCCGCGGACGAGCCGAGGAGTCCGCCCCCGATGACGACGACGCGGGTGTCGGAATCGGCGGCCGACGCCAGCGCCAGACAGTCGTCGAGGGTACGGAACGGGTGTACACCGGCGGGCAGTTCGCGCCCGTCCGGTTCGAACAGGCCGCGCAGCGGCGGCAGCACCGGATTCGATCCGGTGGACAGCACCAGCCGGTCGTACCCGACCTCGGCCCCGTCGTCGCACTGCACCCGGCGCGCGGCCCGGTCGATCCGCACCGCCCGCGCCTGGCGCCGCCCGACGCCCGCGGGGGGCGCGGGCAGCCGGATCACGTCGGCCGGATAGTGCCCGGCGAGCACCTCGGCGAGCAGGACGCGGTTGTACGCGGGGTGCGGCTCCTCGGCGATCAGGGTCACCGCGTGGGTGTCCCCGAGCCGCCCGGCCAGCCGGTTGCCGGCCAGCCCGCCCCCGACCACGACGACGTGCTGCCGGTCGCCCGCCGCGGTGTGTGTGCCCTGTCCCATGCCATGAGGGTGCGGTGCGGCCGTTACCTGACCGCATCGCGGGAGTTTCCCGTACGCAACGCTGCCCTCAGCGGGGCCGGACCGGGGCGGTGAGGGTCCCGCGGCGGACCGCGGAAGCCGTTCGGAAACCGGCTCCGGGCCCCCGTACAACACCCCCTGCGCGGGCCCTCGCACGGCCTGGGGGACGTCGGCGCCCGGCCCCGGACACCCGGGGCCGCCCGGGTCGTACGAGCCCTTCCCGCGCCCGCTCAGGCGCCTACCGCATATACGCTGACCTGGGGTTTTCCCTCCCTCCCCGATAAAATCGACGGCAGCGGAAGGGGGCCGGATGGACCGGAACATTCGTACCGTCGAGGACGTACTGGAGCTGCTCGACGGGCTGTTCGCGCAGGGCGCCGACCGGTGGAGCGAGGACGGCGGCGCCGACTGGTGGGACGGGTTCTACGGGGACCGCGCCAGGCCCGTGCCGTTCTTCGCGGCGAAACCCGACGAGAACCTCGCGGAGTACGTCGCGAGCGGAACGCTCACGCCGGGCGGCCGGGTGCTGGAACTCGGCTGCGGGCCGGGGCGCAACGCGGTCTACCTCGCCGGCCGGGACTTCACGGTGGACGCCGTCGACCTGTCGGCCGAGGCGATCCGCTGGGGCCGGGAGCGGGCCGAGGAGGCGGGGGTCGCGGACCGCGTCCGCTTCCTGCACGGCGACGCCTTCGCCCTGGACGGTGTCGAGGGCCCGTACGACCTGGTCTTCGACTCGGGCTGCTTCCACCATCTGCCGCCCCACCGTCGCATCACCTACCTCGCCCTGCTGGACCGTGTCCTGGCGCCTGGCGGCCACTTCGGACTGACCTGCTTCCGCAGCGGCGGCATGGGCTCTGAACTGCCGGACGTGGCGTTCTACGGCGACGGGCACCTGCACGGCGGGCTCGCGTACTCGGCGGACGCGCTGCGGGGGATCTTCGCCGGCCTGGAGGAACGCGAACTGCGGCGGATGCGCCCGCAGGGCCCGGAGTCGGACCGCTTCGGTGAGGCGTTCCTGTGGGCCGCGCTGTTCCGCCGCCCCTGAACCAGGCCGGCGAGATCGGATAGACAGGCCCTAGTCGTGCGCCGCGGCGTCGAAGCCCTCGGGGGCCCGGTCGAGGAACACCGTGACGGCGCTGATCCGGCCGTCCTCGTCGAACTGGAGCACATCCGTTCCGGTGGCGAAGGACGTGCCGGCGCCGTCTCCGGTGAGGATCTCCCACTGGAGCCGGGCGCGGTCGTGGTGGACGTCGGGCTTGCGGCGCGGGCGCAGGGCGACCGTGCCCATCCGGGCGGCGAACTGCTTGCGGAAGTCCATCAGCGCCGGGGCCCCGCTGAGGACCCCGATCTGCGCCCGGTACTCGACACCCTGGGTGAAGACGGCGGCCGCGAGCCGGCGCTGCTCCTCCTCGGCCCCGGCGTTCCAGAAGCCCAGGTACTGGTCGAGCACGCTCTCGGCCTGTGTCGTCGACTCGGTCATGGCTGGTGTCCCTTCGATCGGTGAACCGTGCTTACGGACACCGACACTGCGGGCCGCCCCTGCCGCCTGTCGATGACCTCGAAGGTCATTGCCGCCGTGCGCCGGGAGACGGCAGGCTGGGGCCATGACGACCACCACCGAACCGGTCGGGGCGCTGCTGCGGCGCTGGCGTGAGCGTCGGCGCCGCTCGCAACTCGACGTGTCGATCGCCGCCGACATCTCCACGCGGCACCTGAGCTGCGTCGAGACCGGGCGCGCGAACCCGGGTCGGGACGTGATCCGGCGGCTGTGCGACGAACTGGACGTGCCGCTGCGGGAGCGCAACACCCTCTATCTCGCCGCCGGTTTCGCACCCGTGCACGCCGAGCGGCCCTTCGCCGACCTGGGCGCGGCGCGGGCCGCGGTGGAGGCCGTCCTCAGCGGTCACGAGCCCAATCCGGCGCTCGCCGTCAACGTGCGCTGGGAGCTGCTGGCCGCCAACCGCGCCATGGGCGTGTTCCTCGGCGGCGTGACCGGGGAGCCGGTGCGCCCGCCCCTCAACGTGCTGCGGGCGACCCTGCACCCCGACGGCCTGGCCGGGCGCGTCCTGAACCTCGCGCAGTGGCGCGCGCACATGCTGCGCCGGCTCCGCCGCCAGCTGGAGCGCACGTCCGCCGCCGGTCTCGCGGAGCTGCTCGCGGAGCTGGAGGGCTATCCGGTGCCGGACGGGGCCGCGGGCGGGCTCACCGCCGACGGACCGGCCGGCGATCTGGTGGTCCCGTTGAGGCTGGCGACCGAACACGGCGAACTCGCGCTGCTGTACACCACCACGGTGTTCGGCTCGCCGCGGGACGTGACGCTCGACGAGATCGCCATCGAGACGTGGTTCCCGGCGGACGCGGACACGGCGGCGCTGATGCGGGCGGCGGTCGCCGCCCACGGCGGCGCCGAACTCACGTGAGACCCGACACCTCGAAGACGCCGCGCGCCCCGTCGCCGTCTATGTGGTCGGCGAGGAGCTGCAGTTCGCGGGTGCCGTTGCGCAGGAAGCCCTCCGTGCGTGAGCGGCGGGCGCCCGCGTCGATGTGGTGCCACAGCAGCGGGGTCCGTGCGAGCACCCGCGGATCGAGGCGGACCCGGCCGCCGAGCAGGTCCTTCAGGACCAGCCTTCCCGCCCCGGCGCGCACGCTGACCAGCAGGTCCGTACGGACGCTGTGCACGCGCAGCCGACCGCGCACCGTCAGCACCGCGCCGGACGCGGTCACGCGCGGCGGGCGCTGCAGCAGGCGGAGGAGTGCGGCGGCCATGGCGGGGAGGCTAAGCGGAGGCGGCGGGCCCGGTCACCCTCCGGCGGCAGGGCTTTGCTCCGTCTTGACCTTCGGCCTCGCGGCGGGGGCCGTCCCCGGCCGCATGCTCCGGGGCCTCCCGGGCCGCATGCTCCGGGGCCTCCCGGGCCGCATGCTCCGGGGTGCCTCCCGGCCCGTACGCAACCGCGGATCATCCGTACGCGTCCGTAACAGCTGATGAGGCGATCCCTGAAGCTCCCCCTGCTGCGGCTACGCCGCCGGCTGGCGCACCTCGGCCCGCCCGCGACCGTGGCCGGCCGGCGCCGGCTGCTGCGGGCCGCGGTGCTGTGCTGCGTGCTCGCCCTGCTGCCCTCGGCCTGGGTGTACGCCTCCACTGGGGCGCGGCTGCGCAGCACGGCCGACGCCCCGGTCGCGCCGGTCGCGCTCGTCTTCGGGGCCGGGCTGTGGAACGGCGAGCCGTCGCCGTACCTCGCGCACCGGCTGGACGCGGCGGTGCAGCTGTACGAAGCGGGCAAAGTGCGGGCGATCCTGGTCAGCGGCGACAACAGCACCACGGACTACGACGAACCGACCTCCATGCGGGACTATCTCGTCGGCCGGGGCGTGCCGGAGCGGCGCGTCGTACGCGACTACGCCGGCTTCGACACCTGGGACTCCTGCACCCGCGCCGCCCGGATCTTCGGCGTGCGCCGGGCGCTGGTGGTCAGCCAGCGCTTCCACGTACCGCGCGCGCTGGCGCTGTGCCGGGCCGCCGGGATCGACGCGTACGGCGTCGGGGTCGACGAGCCGCACCAGGCCACCTGGTACTACGGCGGGCTGCGGGAGATTCCCGGGGCGGGGAAGGCGCTGCTGGACGCGGTGTTCCGGCCCGATCCGCACTTCCTCGGGCCGCGGGAGACGGGGGTGGCGGAGGCCCTGGACCCGTCCCCGTAACACCTCAGCAGTCACATGGGTCACGCAGCCACCCTTCCGGTGGCCCCCGTCCGCACCGGTAGGCTGCCTTCGCATGGGCACAGACTGGCGCAAGGACAGGATCGGCAGCGCGCTCCGCGGCGAGAACCCCACCGTGCTGCGCAGGCTTCAGTCGGGGTTCGCCGTACTGGGCGACGTCCAGTTCCTGCCGGGGTATTCGCTGCTCCTGGCGGACAGGCCGGGCGTCAACCGGCTCAGCGATCTGCCGCGCGACGAGCGGACCGCCTTCCTGGACAGCATGGACCGGCTCGGCGAGGCCGTGGAGAAGGCGTGCAAGGCCGTCGATCCGGCGTTCATCCGGATCAACATAGAGATCCTGGGCAACACGGACCCGTTCCTGCACGCGCACATCTGGCCCCGCTACGAGTGGGAGCGCGCCGACATCCGCATCGGCCCGGTCTGGTGGTACCCCCCGGCCAACTGGCAGAACCCGCAGCACTTCCTCGGCCCGCAGCACGACGCACTGCGCACCGCCATCACCGCCGAGCTCGACGTCCTGGCCGTGGCGGAGCCAGCGGGCTGAGCCGCACCGGCAGCGCCGCCAGGCTCGGCGCCCACGGCGAGGTGATCCAGCTCAGCTCCGACTCCGGTACGGCCAGCTCCAGATCCGGCAGCCGGTGCAGCAGCGTGTCGACGGCCGTACGCGTGATCAGCCGGGCCAGGTCCTGCGCCGGACAGGCGTGCGGACCGGCGCCGAACGCCAGATGCGAGCGGTTGCCGGTGACCGGGCAGCCGTCCGGCGGGCGCACCGACGGATCGGCGTTCGCCGCCGCCAGGCCCAGCAGCAGCATGTCCCCGCCGCGGATGAGCTGACCGCCGAACTCCAGGTCCCTGACGGCGTACCGGGCCGGGTAGTTCTGCACCGGCGGATGCCGCCACAGCGCCTGGTCCAGCGCGTCGTCCACGGTCAGCCGGCCGCCGGCCACGGACGTGCCCAGCGCCGGATCGGTGAGCAGGATCCGCAGCGTGGTCGCGATCCAGTCGACCGTCGGCTGGTTGGCGGCGACGAAGACCACCACCAGGTTGTGCACGATCTCGTCGTCCGTCAGTCCCGCCGGATGTCTGACCAGCGTGGAGATGAAGTCGTCGCGGGGATCGGCGCGCCGGGCCTCGATCAGCCCGGTGAGGATGTCGGTGAGCCGGCCGCTGGCGTTCGCGGAGTCGGCGTTCGCCGCCGCCGTGCCCACGGCCGCCTGCACCAGCTGCTGACCGGAGCGCTCGTCCAGGCCGAGCAGCTGTATCACCACCTGCAACGGCAGCTTGCGGGCGTAGTGCGGCACCAGGTCCGCGCGCCCCAGATCCGCGAAGGCGCCGATCAGCCGCTCGGCGGTGTCCCGGACGGTACGGCGCAGGGCGTGCCCGTTGACCTGGACCAGGGCGGTCGTGACCGCCGCGCGCATCCGGCGGTGGCGGCGTCCGTCGGCGTACAGCAGCGCCGGACGGTAGCCCACCATCGGCATGATCGGCGAGTCGGCCGGCACCCGGTCCTCGCGCAGCAGCCGCCAGTTGCGCGGATCGTGGCTGAAGTCCTCCTCGCCGCGCGTCACCTGGAGCATCTCGGCGAAGCCGAGTACCAGCCAGGCGGGGATGCCGGGCGCGATCAGCACCGGGGCGATCGGGCCGTGCTCGGCGCGCAGCCGCTCGTACAGCGCGGGCAGCGTCGAGCCGTCGACCCCGGGGCCGTACAGGGGTGTTCCGGTGGGGCGGGCGACGGCGGGGCGGGAGGTGCGGGACTGCTGGGGGTGGGGGGTGGTCACCGGGTCCGTTCCGAGGCGGTGTCGATGAGATGCGTGATCAGGGAGATCAGCGCCATCACCGAGGAGCGGTGCTCCCGTGCGTCGCAGTTGACCAGCGGCGTGCCGGGGAGCAGGTCGAGGGCTTCGCGGAGCTCGCCCTCGCGGTGGTGGGGGCTGCCCGGGAAGTGGTTGACGGCCACCGTGAACGGCATGTCCAGGTCTTCCAGATGGCCTATCGAGTCGAACGACGCCTCCAGGTCACGGGTGTCGACCAGGGCGAGCGCGCCGAGCGAGCCGCGGGCCAGCTCCCGCCACGCGGGCAGGAACCGCTGCTGGCCCGGGGTGCCGAAGAGGTACAGGACGAGATCGCCGTCCAGCGTGATCCGGCCGAAGTCCAGCGCCACCGTCGTGGTGGTCTTGCCGGGGGAGAGCGGGGTGTCCGCGAGCGTCCCCGCGCGGGTCATCACGGCCTCGGTGGACAGCGGTTTGATCTCGGAGACAGTGCCGATGAGCGTGGTCTTGCCCACGCCCATCGGCCCGACCACCAGGATCTTGGCGGCTCCGGTCACACCCGGGGAGACGTACACCCCTCCGTCAGATGCGGTCTTCGAGGCCATGCAGCACCTTTCTCAGCAGGTCCTGTTCGCCGATGCGCGGTGCCGGCGCGGCGGGACCTTGGGTGGAGGGAGTGTGGAGTGGACGGGCCGGTACGTAGCCGTAGCCCACCGGGGGCCGGAACTGGATATGGCCCCACTGGATGAGATCCGTGAGCAGCACCCGTACCACCGTCGGCGGCTGTCCCAGATGGGCGCCGACCTCGGCCACGGACAGCAGCCCCTGGCACAGCTCGACGATCCGCCGGTACTCGGGCTGCGCGGACGGCGCGAGCGGCAGCCCGGAGGCGACGACGAGCGTCTCCAGCGGCAGCGGCTCCGCGTCGGGGGTGCCGGAGCGGCCGCCCGTGATGACGTACGGCCGTACGGCGCGGGGTCCCTGGCTCCTGGTCATACGGGTGGGACCTCCGGCGGCCGCAGATGGGCGCCGAGCTCCGCGGCGATGTGCGCCACCACGATCTGCATCTGCTCGGCGACCGCCGCCACGTCCGCCGTGTGGTCGGTGGCCACGGCCAGCTGGGCGCCCAGGCCCGTGGACGTGAACAGCACGAAGCCGTGGTCGGACTCCACCATCAGCTGCCGCACCCCGGCGTGCGGGCCCAGGAACAGTCCGACCGCCGAACGGGACGTGATCGTCAGCGCGGCGCACGCCGCGGAGAGCGACTCGGCCTCGGAGCGCTCCAGCTCCGGCACGACGCCGTGCAGCCGGGCCGCGGAGGTGTGGCCGAGCCGCAGACCGTCGTCGGTGAGGACGACGGCATGGCGTACACCGGGGATTCCGGTCAGGGGGTGCAGCATCCACCCCACGTCGGGGAGGCGCGATATGCCTGCGGGCATCACCGGGATCCTTCCTGTCCGTGCTCACGGGGGTGCTCCTGCGGCGGGACCCGGTCCGGGTCCGGGGACATCGTCTGCTCCCGGGCCTGTCTGACCCTCGCCCGGCCGCGCTCCGTCCCCGCCAGCACACCCGCCACCGAGGCCCGCGCGGCCTGCGGTGACCAGTCGCTCACCGGCGCGGTCCTGGCCGGCTCCGGTACCACGGGCCTGCGGTGCTCGCCCGTCTCCTCACCCGGCCTGCGCCGGCTGCGCCGCCGCGGCAGCGCCGTCTCGCCGTCGGCCCGGGCCGGGGCCGAGATGACCTCCGCCGGCTCCTCCACCGGGCCCTCCTCGGCCGTGGAGGGCTCGGTGAGCAGCCCGTTCGGTACGAACACGGCCGCGCGTGTCCCGCCGTACGCGGAACCGGCCGACAGCTCCACGCTGAAGCCCAGCTCCCGCGACCACCGTCCCACGCACGCCAGCCCCAGCTTCGGCATGGCGCCCAGATCCACCAGCTCCTGCCCGCCGCGCAGCCGGCCCAGGGCCTGCTCCAGCACGTCGGACGGCATGCCGAGGCCCGCGTCGTCGATCTGGATCGCCGCGCCCGCGGCGACCTCCCGGATCGAGACGACGACCTGCGAGCTGGAGGGGGAGAAGTCCGCCGCGTTCTCCAGCAGCTCCGCGACCGCGTGCATCATGCCCTCGGCGGCGGGCGCCGCCACGTGCAGATGCTGGCCGCCGTGCACCTCGATCCGGCCGTACTCCAGGATCCGCGACTGCGCCCCGCGTACGCAGTCGAAGAGCGACACCGGCTGCGGCTCCCGCCGGGCCGGCCAGATCCCGCACATCACCAGCAGCGTCTGCGCCTTGCGGATCATCTGGGCGGCGGCGTGGTCGGCGCGCATCACCTCGCCCATCAGCTCCGGGTCGGTGAGCCGCTGCTCGATCCCGTCCAGCAGCTGCAGCTGCACGGTGGCCATCGCGTGCACGTTCCCGGCGACCGTCTCGAACGCGGCCAGCACCGCGTCCCGCTGCTCCCGCTCCCACGCGGTCGCCTCCCGGGCCTCGGCGGCCCGGCGCTCCGCCTCGTCCGCCCGGGTGGCCTCCTCCTGCGCCCGGGCCCGGCGGCGGGCCGACTCGGCGCGGACGGTCCGCAGCTGCTCCCGCAGCCGGCGCACCCACAGCAGCGCGCCCGTGGCGATGGCGACGGCGGCTACGGCGATGACTATGGCTGTTTCCATATCAGGGCGCCTCGCAAACCTCGCGGACTGAGCGGTTGGGCAGATCCTACTGATCAAACGCTCACTTCCGCGCCAGAGTTGGACAATCCTCGACGGGTCAAGGGGGTACGACGTGAAATTTCACGCGGGTGCGGAGAACTTCGCGCGGTGCGGGGCGGACTGCGCGCCCCCGTCGGGCCCGGTCCCACGGACCGGACGCGAACAGGATGCGTTGTTTAGAACACCTAAGCTCATCCCATCATGCACGACATATCCCTGGCCACCCTGCTCATGCTCTGTCTCGCGGCGGGCGCCGCCGGCTGGATCGACGCCGTGGTCGGCGGCGGCGGTCTGCTCCTCCTGCCGGCGCTGCTCGTGGGGTATCCGAACCTCCAGCCCGCGTATCTCCTCGGCACCAACAAGGCGGTGGCCATCGTCGGGACGTCCGCCGCCGCCGTCACGTACACCCGCAAGGCCCCGGTCGACGTGCGGCTCGCGGTCCGCATCGGGATCGCGGCGCTGGCCGGCTCCTCCTGCGGGGCGCTGCTGGCGGCCGGCATCGACAGCGCCGTACTCCGCCCCCTGATCATGGTCGTGCTGCTCGGCGTGCTGGCGTTCGTGATGCTCCGCCCGGCCTTCGGCACCGCGCCGGCGGGCGGACCGGCGGGCGTGAGGCGGGTCGCGGCGGCGATCGGGGTCGCGGGCCTCGGCATCGGCTTCTACGACGGGCTGATCGGCCCGGGCACGGGCACGTTCCTCGTCATCGCGCTGACCGCGATCCTCCAGCTCGACCTGGTCACTGCCTCCGCCACCACCAAGATCATCAACACCTGCACCAATCTGGGCGCCCTGGTGATGTTCTCCGTCCAGGGCACGGTCCTGTGGAAACTGGCGGCCGTCCTGGCGGTGTTCAACCTCGCCGGCGGCCTGCTCGGCGCGCACATGGCCCTGAAGAAGGGCAGCGGCTTCGTCCGCGGGGTGCTCGTGGTCGTGGTCGTGGGCCTGGTCACGAAGCTGGCCTACGATCAGTGGGCATGAGCCGGTTCCTCACCGTACTGACGACGACCTCCGACGAACGCGAGGCCCAGCACCTCGCCCGCGGCGCGGTGGAGCGACGGCTCGCCGCGTGCGCGCAGGTCGGAGGGCCGGTGACG
>NZ_JBFAXR010000016.1:0-89367 GCF_040680895.1 Streptomyces sp. NPDC051940
ACCTCCTCGGGGGTGGCCTGCGAGCGATCCCCGCGCGGCTGGTAGTCGTCGTGCGCGGCCTGTGGTCGGGCGGCGAGCTCCTGGTGGTGGAAGCACCTGCGGCGGGGGCGGCGCGGGGCCTCGGCCCGGGCGTTGCGTTTGCGCCTGCGGCGGAGCGGCCCGAAGGGCGCGCGCCGCGCGCACACCTGCGGCGGGGGTGGCGTTGCGTTTGCGCCTGCGGCGGGGCGGTCCGAAGGGCGCGCGCAGCGCGTACACCTGCGGCGGGGGCGGTGCGGGGCCTCGGGCCGGGCGTTGGCTTTTGCGCCTGCGGCGGAGCGGGGGCATGCGGGTGTGTCGCCTGGGACGGGTCCGGGGCCTCGGGAGGTACGTCGCGCCTTCGGCGGGATTCGGGGTGCGTGCCGGTTTCCGGGATGCCGCGCCGGCGCGTTGACCGGGTTAGCGTCGGGTTCCGTCTGCCGCGGGCGCGGGGCCGCGCGTCGGGGTTTCGAAGCAACTCGAGCCCCACCACAGGCGAAAGCCCAACGCACGCCCTGAGCCGCCCCGCCCAGGCGCAAGCGCGACACGCGCCGAGCAGACCGCCCCGCCGAAGGCGAACCCACACTCGAGAACCGCCCCGCCAGAGGCGAAAACGCGACGCGCGCCAAGCAGACCGCCGCGCTGCAGGCGAAAGCGCAGCGCACACCCTGAGCCGCCCCGCCGCAGGCGAAAGCACAACGCACGCCCGAACCCCCCGCCGCAGGCGTAAGCGCAACGCACACCCGAGAACCGCCCCGCCGCAGGCGAAAGCGCGACACGCGCCAAGCAGACCACCCCGCCGCAGGCGACAGCGCAACGCATACCCAGAGCCGCCCCGCCGCAGGCGTAAGCGCGACGCACCCCCGTAGACCCGAAACCGCGCCGGAGGCGGGGGTGCACCGCGTCGGACCCGGGGACCCCGTGGTGGGCCTGCGGTGAGGCGGGCCGCGGTGCCGGGTCCGACGCGGGGTGGCAAGGGGTGACCGGCCCTCGCCTCCCGAGGGGGCCGCTGACAGGACGGCCCGTGAGCCACGGGGCCCCGGCCGGGGACGGCCGGCCGGGCCCTGCGGGCCCCGCCCCTCCCGTACGCGGAAGTCAGCTGCCCGTTCACCCCGAGGTCTCACCGCACAGCATCGCGCGGAGCCCCCCGCGCCGATAGGGGCCGGTCGACCCCAGGCCGCGGGGCCCACCGGCCCCACCACCGCGGCGAGTCGGTTTCCGGACAGGTCTGGGCCGAACGGCCCTACCGTCGCTCCAGGCACACGGCTTCTACTGGCGTCGTCAGTCCTGCCGCTCTGGCCCTGGCCTCCGGCCGAGCGCAGCGTGGCGGGCCCCGCACGCAGGAGGCACGGCACATGAAGACCCAGCGCCACCAGTCCGCCGGTGCCCGCCGAGAGGTGGTACGTGACCGCGGTGCCCACCGATGAGTAGCCCTGTGCAGTCCCCCAGACTCCTGCAGCTCAGCCGTGCAGAATCGCTTCAGCTGCTGACGGAGACGGCCGTGGGACGGGTCGCCTTCTCCCATCGCGCGCTGCCGGCGATACGCCCGGTCAACTACGTCGTCCACGACGGCTTCGTCGTCGTCTGCACCCACCGGGACAGCGATCTGCCCGGCCCCTCCGCGTTCAGCGGGGTCGTCGCCTTCGAGAGCGACGCGATGGACCCCCACACCCGTACCGGCTGGAGCGTCGTGGTCACCGGCACCGCGACCCCGGTGGCCGACGAGGACCTGCGGGCGCGCTACCGCGATCTGCTCGACCCGTGGCTCGGCGTGGACGTGGACCAGCTCGTCACGATCACCACCGACATGGTCAGCGGGATCCGGCTGGTGAACGAGCGCCGGGAGGCGAAGCCGCGCTAGCGGCCCCGACGACCGCCCCCGGCCGGTCAGTTGTGCGGGATCACCGCCACCGGGCACACCGCGTGGTGGATCACGGCGTGCGCGACCGCGCCGAGCCGGGTGCCCAGCGGCGGCCGGTGGCGGCGTCTGCCGACCGCCAGCAGGGCGGCGCCGGACGTGGCGGAGAGCAGGCGTGCCGCGGCGTTGCCGCTGACGACCTGGGCGGTCAGCCGGATCTCGGGGAACTTCTCGTGCCACGGCCGCAGCACGGCGAGCAGTGCGCGCTCGGCCTCGTCCCGCGCCGGCAGGCTCGACCGGGGGTGCGCGAACGGCAGCGGCGGCTGCCAGACGTTCAACGCCAGCAGGGACGCCGAGCGGCGGGCGGCGGCGTCGAACGCGAACGCGATCAGCTCGTCGCAGGGACGGCCGACGTCCAGCCCGACGACCACCGCGCCCTGGTCCGCGACGGCGGAGGGACGGCCGACGTCCAGGCCCGGGACCGCCGAGCCGCGGCCGTCACCGCCGGCGTGGCGACCGGACCGCTCGGGCCCGGCCCGAACCAGCACCACGGGGCACGAGGCGCGGGCCACGGTGGCCAGCCCCACGGAGCCGACGAGGAAGCCGGCGAACCCGCTCGCCCCGCGCGAGCCCAGGACCAGCAGCTCGGCCCGCACGGCGGCGCGCAGCAGCACCTCGACCGGGGCGTCTGATATCTGCCGTGTCTCGACGTCCAGTTCGGGATGGCGCTCGTGGAGCCGCGCCTGCGCGTCGTCCAGCATCCGGCGTCCCCACCCGGCGGCCGTCTCGTCGGCCGCGAGCCCGGCCACGCCGCGCGGCGGCCACTCCCAGGCGTGGACGAGCCGCAGGGGCAGTCCGCGGCGCACCGCCTCACGGGCCGCCCAGTCGGCGGCGGCCCGGCTCTCCCCCGAACCGTCGAGGCCGACTGCTACGAGTCCCGCCATGTCAGGCTCCTTCCGTGGGGGCTTCGTCCCAGCGTCGGCGCCGGCCCGGGCGCGCGGCAGGGGCCGTTGGTCCCGTGGTGACGAGCGCGAGTGGCCCGCGGCGGCGACGGCGATGGGCACCACCGCGTGAGGCCGGGCGGCGGGGGCCGACGGCCGTCATCCGGCGGGCCGTTCGGGGACCACCGCCACCGGACACGGGGCCCGGTGCAGCAGCGCGTGCACCACGGGGCCGAGCCGCAGCGTGGACCGGGCGCCGGTGCCGCGGGCGTCGCCCAGGACCACCAGGTCGGCGCTGACGGCCGCCTCGAGCAGCACGCGGCGCGCGGGCCCCTCGGCCGCCAGCTGCTGCACCCGCACCCCGGGGTGGCGCCGGCGGCACTCGTCGAGGGCCCCGGCCAGGAACTCGCGGGCGCGCGCGTCGTGGCCCTCGGCCGCCCCCGTGGCCAGCATCAGGTCGCCGATCTCCTCCCGGGCGGGGCAGCGCCAGCAGCGCACCGCCTGCAGCGGGCAGCCGGCCGCCTCCGCCTCGCGGAAGGCGAACCGGAGCGCCGCGGAGTCCGCGCCCCGGTCGCCGACGCCGCACAGGATCCGCCGGCGGCGCGCGGTCACCTCACCTCGTACGACGACGACCGGGCAGTGTGCCCGCGCCGCCACGGACAGGCTCGCGGAGCCCAGCAGGGCGCCGACCAGACCGCCCTGTCCGTGGGAGCCGACGACGAGCGTGTACGCCTTGTCGCCAGCGGCGACCAGCGCGTCGGCGGGCGCGGCCGGCGCCACCTCGGTGCTCGCGTCGACCTCCGGCCGGCGCAGCCGGGCCCGCTCCCGCGCCTCGGTCAGCGTCTGTTCGGCGAGCAGCCGTTCGACGGGCCGGGCGATGCCGAAGGCCGGGGCGAGCCCCTCGTACCGGTCCCAGAGCGAGGCGTGCACCAGTCGCACCGGCCGCCCGTGGAGGGCCGCTTCGTCCGCGGCCCAGTCGACCGCCCGCAGGGCGGACCCGGAACCGTCGACGCCTACGACGATGGGCAGTTCCATGCCGCTCACCTGCCTCTGCCGGGTGCTGTCCGAGCGTGCACGGTCCCACCCTGCTCGCCCGCCCGGCCGAAGGGCAGGGGCCGCGCGGCCCGCGCCGGGGACGTTCGGCCCTGGAACGTCCCCCCAGGCGGCACGGCGCCCGCCGCCCTGCTGCGTCCGGGTGACGGCAGGGCGCGGCCCGGCGGCGCGGGAGGTGATCTCTGAGAGGGTCGCGTGGCGGCCGCGCTGCGGTGTGTCCGGTGACCGGCCCGACCGGAACGCCCGGTCCCCGGGGTGTTGGAGGAGAGACGATGACCCGACTGGCAGTGCGTGCGGCGACTGCGGCCCTGGCGACCGCGGCGGCCCTCTTCGCGGCGCCCCCCGTACAGGCGGACGTGGCCCGTCCCCCGCTGCCGGACGCCACGGACGAGGCGTTCAACGAGGCGTGCCTGACGGCGCACAACGCCTACCGGGCCCGGCACGGCGCCCTCCCCCTCGTCCTGGACGACGCGGCCGTCGCGCACGCCCGGCGCCGCGCGGCGGACGCCTCCACCGTCGAGGGTCCCGGCGCGGTCCCCGGGAGCCGGGCCGGCTACGGCGAGAACCGGTACTGGAGCGCGTCGTACGAGGACGAGGCGGCGGCGTGCGCGGCGGCGGTGGACCTCTGGTACGACGGTGTCGCTCACTACGACTGGGCGAACCCCGGCTTCACCCGCGGCGCGGGCACCTTCACGCAGCTGGTGTGGAAGTCGAGCCGGAAGCTGGGCTGCGCCCGCGCCGCGGGCCGCGCGCCGGGCGCCGAGTGGCACGAGACGTACGTCGTCTGCGCGTACAGCCCTGCCGGAAACATCACCGGCCGCTTCCCCGCGAACGTGGCCGCACCGACCCCCTGACGCACACCCGTGCCGCCCGCGCAGCGGGCCGAACGGCCCTGGAGCCGGACCCTCTCAGCCCCTGCCCGATCCGCACGCGCTCGGGGGATCCTGAACCGGACCGGGTGGCGAGGGGGCCGATCCATGACCGAGTACGCGACGCGGCACCGCGAGATCGGTGCCGTCATGACGCCGGACGTGATCCGGGCGCGTCCCTGGGACACGTACCGGGACGTGGCGCGGCTGCTGCGGGAGAACGGCATCAGCGGTGTGCCCGTCGTGGACGACGACGGGCGGGTGCTGGGCGTGATCTCGGAGACGGATCTGGCCGGGGCGCCCGCCGGCCGGGCGGACCGGCTGATGACGTCGCCCGCGGTCCTCGCCCACGCCGAGGACACCGTCGCCGACGTGGCCCGGGTCATGGCCGTCCGGCGGATCGAGCGGCTGCCGGTGGTGGACGACGAGGACCGGTTGATCGGCATCGTCACCCGGAGCGACCTGCTGCAGGGTGCCGCGCGCAGCGGGGTCTGACTCCGCCCGCCGCCCTCACCCCTCCGCGTCGAGGTACACCCACGCCCCGTCCACCCGCGTGAAGCGGCTGCGCTCGCGCATCTCGCCCGCCTCCCCGTCCTGGGTGTAGTGGGCGCGGAACTCCACCACGCCGGTCTGGTGGAACGCCGAGCCGTCGACCGTGTCGAGGATCTCCAGCCGCCGCCAGCGCAGCCCGGGCTCGAAGTCGACGCGGACCGGCCGCCCCGAGGGGTGCCAGGTGCGCAGCAGGTACGCGGCATCCTGTACGGCGAAGGCGCTGAACCGGGAGCGCATCAGCTGCTCGGCCGTCGCGGCGGCCGCCGTACCGGCGTGCAGCCGGCCGCAGCAGTCGGCGTAGGCGGCGGGGAGGCCGCAGGGGCAGGGCTTGGGCTTGCTCATGGGGGCCATTGTGCCCGCGCGCGGAGCGACGACGATCACAGGGCACCTTCGCGGGCCGGATTATGCAACTGGTTGCAAAACCACTGCGCGCCGCGCTACAACAGACCCATGAGCCACCCCTACCCGCACCTCCTGCGCCCCCTCGACCTGGGCTTCACCACGCTCCCCAACCGCGTGGTCATGGGCTCGATGCACGTGGGCCTCGAGGAGGCCGAGAACGGCTTCGAGCGCATGGCCGCCTTCTACGCCGAGCGCGCCCGCGGCGGCGCCGGCCTGATCGTCACCGGCGGCATCGCCCCGAACGAGGCCGGCCGGCCCTGGGAGGGCGGCGCGAAGCTCACCACCGACGAGGAGGCGGCCCGGCACCGGGTGATCACCGGGGCCGTGCACCGCGCGGACGGGCGGATCGCGATGCAGATCCTGCACTTCGGCCGGTACGCCTACCACCAGGACCTCGTCGCCCCGAGCGCCCTGCAGGCGCCGATCAGCCCGTTCCCGCCGCACGCGCTCACCGACGCCGAGGTCGAGCAGACCATCGACGACTTCGCGCGGGCCGCCGGGCTGGCGCAGGCGGCCGGGTACGACGGTGTCGAGATCATGGGCTCCGAGGGCTATCTGATCAACGAGTTCATCGCCGCGGAGACGAACAGGCGCGACGACCGCTGGGGCGGCTCGTACGAGAACCGCACCCGCTTCCCGCTGGAGATCGTCCGCCGCGTCCGCGAGCGGGTCGGCACGGACTTCATCGTGATCTACCGGCTCTCCATGCTCGACCTGGTGCCGGGCGGCTCGACGCTCGACGAGGTCGTCACACTGGCCAAGGAGATCGAGGCGGCGGGCGCGACGATCCTCAACACCGGCATCGGCTGGCACGAGGCCCGCATCCCCACCATCGCGACCTCGGTGCCCCGCGGCGCGTACAGCTGGGTGACGAAGAAGGTGATGGGCGCGGTCTCCATCCCGCTGGTCACCAGCAACCGCATCAACACCCCCGAGCTGGCCGAGGAGCTCCTCGCCGACGGCCGCGCCGACCTCGTCTCGCTGGCCCGCCCCTTCCTCGCCGACCCGGAGTTCGTGGCGAAGGCGGCGGCGGGCCGCGCCGACGCGATCAACACCTGCATCGGCTGCAACCAGGCCTGCCTCGACCACACGTTCAGCATGAAGATCACCTCCTGTCTGGTGAACCCGCGCGCCTGCCACGAGACGGAGCTGGTCCTCTCCCCCACCCGCACCGTGAAGCGGATCGCGGTGGTGGGCGCGGGCCCCGCCGGCCTCGCCTTCGCGGTGTCGGCGGCCGAACGCGGCCACACCGTCACGCTCTTCGACGCGGCGGACGAGATCGGCGGTCAGCTGAACGTCGCCCGGAAGGTGCCCGGCAAGCAGGAGTTCGACGAGACGCTGCGCTACTACCGCACGCAGCTGTCCACGCACGGCGTGGAGGTGCGACTGGGCGCCGAGGCGGGCGTGGCCGAGCTCTCCGGCTACGACGAGGTGGTGCTGGCGACCGGCGTCACCCCGCGGATCCCCCAGATCCCGGGCCGGGACCACCCCTCGGTGCTCAGCTACCTCGACGTGCTGCGCGACGGCGCCGAGGTCGGCACTCGGGTCGCGGTCGTCGGTGCGGGCGGTATCGGCTTCGACGTGGCGGAGTTCCTCACGGACGAGGGCGAGGGCGCCGCGCAGGACCCGGAGGTCTTCTTCCGGCAGTGGGGCGTCGACACGTCGTACGAGAACGCGGGCGGACTGCGCGCCCCGCACCGCACGAAGGCGCCGCGCGAGGTGTGGCTGCTGCAGCGCAAGACCAGCAAGGTCGGTCAGGGCCTCGGCAAGACCACGGGCTGGATCCACCGCACGGAGCTCAAGCAGCGCGGGGTGACGATGCTCGCGGGCGTCACGTACGACCGGATCGACGACGCCGGACTGCACGTGACGGTGGACGGCACGAGCCGGGTCCTGCCCGTCGACCACGTGGTGCTGTGCACGGGCCAGGAACCGCGCCGCGACCTGCACGAGGCGCTGCGCGCGGCCGGCGTCGAGGCGCATCTGATCGGCGGCGCGGACGTGGCCGCGGAGCTGGACGCGAAGCGGGCCATCGACCAGGGCACGCGGCTGGCGGCGCGGATCTGAGGGCCGCGCCGGCTTCCCGGGGATCCCTAGGATCTACGTCATGTCCCTCCCGCACGCCATCCTCACCGCGCTGCTCGAGAAGCCGTCGTCCGGTCTGGAGCTGACCCGCCGGTTCGACAAGTCGATCGGCTACTTCTGGTCGGCGACGCACCAGCAGATCTACCGCGAGCTGGGCCGGCTGGAGCAGGCCGGGCTGATCCGCGCCCTGCCCTCGGACCAGCCGGCCCGCGGGCAGAAGCGCGAGTACGAGGTGCTGGCCGCCGGCCGGGAGGAGCTCACGGCCTGGGTCGGGACCCCGCAGGAGCCGAGGGCGCTGCGCGATCCGCTGTTCCTGCGGATCCGGGCTGCGGCCGTGGTCGGCACGGCCGGCCTGCGCGTGGAGCTGCTTCGGCACCTCGAGCTGCACCGGCGACAGCTGGCGGAGTACGGGGAGATCGAGAAGCGGGACTTCGCGGCGCCGGGGCTCGGTGCCGCGCAGCGGATGCAGTACCTGGTGCTGAAGGCGGGCATCGGGCTGGAGAGCCACTGGGTGGCGTGGCTGCGGGAGGCGATCGCGGAGCTGGCGGAGATCGACGCGGCGGCGGCACGCGGCGCGGGCCCGGGCGCGGGCCGCTGAGCCCGGTGCGGCGCGCTTCCCGGCCGTTTGCGACCATGGACGTATGACGGAGCGCAAGCCAACCGGCATCGACTTCGAGTCGTGGATCGACCGGCAGATCCGCGAGGCCACCCAGCGCGGCGAGTTCGAGAACCTGCCCGGCAAGGGCAAGCCGCTGACCGACGACGACGCGCCCTACGACGAACTGTGGTGGGTGAAGCAGAAGCTGGCGCGGGAGAACTTCTCCGCGCTGCCCCCCACGCTGGTGCTGCGCAAGGAGGCGGAGGACGCGCTCGCGGCGGCCCGTACGGCCCCCTCCGAACGCGTGCTGCGCAAGCTCCTGGACGAGGTCAACGACAGGATCAGGGAGGCGATCCGCCGTCCCCCGATGGGCCCGCCGCTGAACATGGGCCCCATCGACGTGGACGCCGTGGCCGCCGAGTGGCGGGCGGCACGGCCCGAGGAGCCCGTTACGGAGCCCGAGCCCGCCCCGGCCCCCGAGCGGCGCTCCCGCGCCGCCTTCCTGTTCCGCCGCCGACGGGCGGCCCCGCCCCGGTAAGGGGTCACGCCGAACCGTCGCGCGCAGCCGGTGGCCGCACTCCGCGGGCCACCGGCCGCGTTCAATAGGGCAGTTGCCGGCCGGACGGGGTTCTCAGGTCCAGCTCGCGGTCTCGTCGCGGCACTGGACGGGGTCGTACGCGGATACGGATCTGCTGGTTCATCTCGCCCTCCCTGATCGCGCGCCCTGTTCGCGTCCTGCCCCTCATACCCTCCTCCGCGCCCGCTCATCCCACATCGCCCGGCGGAAGGCTCCCGCCCTCCCTCCCGGGGAGCAGCACCGCTTCCGAAAGTACTCCCGGGGTACGACAATCCGGGCCCGCGCCCCTTCGCGGGACGTAGGGGGCAGGTGTCAGCGGGGCACGGAGGCGCAGTCCATCATCCGGTGCATCACGGACACCGGGACGGCCGGGTTCTCCGCGGCGTCGCGGGCGGTGGCCAGGTCGAGGAGCAGCGGCGCCAGGGACGAAGGCGGCAGCGCGGGGTTGCGCAGGATCGGACCCTGGACCGCGAACGCGGGGTCGCCGAGCAGCCGTACGGCGGACTCCGGGCTGAGCCGCGCGTCCCCGGCCGCGCGGCCCCGCACCTCGGCGTCGGCGTCGCGGCTGAACCGCTCGACGAGTGCGGCGGTGGACGCGGGGTCGTCGAGCGCGAGCATCCGCACCCGCGGGCGCGGATCATCCGCGAAGCGGAGCAGGTCGCGGCGGGGGAAGTGGGGATGGCTGCGGGGGCGGCCGGGGAACGAGAAGCTGCCGTGCCACCAGCTCCACACGTCGAGCAGTACGCCGGCGGTGGCGTCGTCGCAGGATTCCGTGAGGAAGAGCCGTACGACGCGGTCCTCGTCGCCGGCGAGGGCCTCGACGACGTCCGGCGGCAGGTGTGGGGCGCGCGCGACGCTGCGGCGGATCCGGAGCTTGGCGGAGGCGGCGAGCTGCCGCATCGCGTCCGGGTCGTCGTACAGGGCGGCGACCCACCACAGCGCGAACGTGCGGTCGTCCGCGGTGATGTCCGGGACCGCGTCCGCCATCGCGGCGATCTCCGCCGGCGTTCCGGGCGGGCGGGCGCCTAGGTCCGGTGGCCGCTCGATACCGCGGTGGCGCGTCGCGGACGCCCAGGACGGGGGCGGGTCCGCTCGCAGCTCCTGAAGGGCCTCCCGCAGGTCCCGCTCCGGGGTGGCCGCCAGCACCCCGTCCCACTGCGCGGGCGAGAGCCGTCCCGTCTCGGCGGCGGCCACCCGGGGCCGTGGCAGCGGGTGCACCACGGCCGCCTCCAGGACGCCGTCCGGCAGGTCGTCGCGGTAGAGGAAGCGCACGTGCCCGCTGCCGAGCAGCCGGATCAGCACCCCGTCCGGGGCTCCCCTGTTGAACCCCAGGCCGGTGAGCCACTCCTGCACCAGCTCCCGCGAGCGACCTCCGCAGTCGGTCACGGCGCTCCAGGCGCCGTCACCCGCGGCCCGCGTCAACTCCACCCCGGCACCCTACCGTCGCCTCTCCCCCAACCGTTGACATGCCCCCGGAACGCTGCCAACCTGACCGCTCGAAGCTGCGCGTTCACCCCCCACTTCGCTCAACACTGCGCAATCGAAGCCCGTTTCGAACGGAGATGGCCACCTTGCGAAGATTCCGGCACAAACACCAGGCGACCGCCGCCGCCGGCCTGGCCGCCGCCCTCGCGCTCACCCTGCTCGGCGCCCCCGGCCAGACGGCCGGCGCGGCGACGCCGGGCAGCGGGGTGCTCGACGCGGGCAACAAGAGCGTCACCTGGCAGAGTCCCGTGTACGCCGAGGGCAACTTCGGCGGCGCGGGCGACTGTCCGCCCGCCGCGGAGGATCCCGAGAACAAGGTCTGCGACCGGTTCGACCTCACCGTGGACGTGCCGGACGGCTACTGGTCGGACAACCCCGAGGGCGGCGTGCCGATCGCGATCCAGTGGGAGCGTCCGTCGGACGACTTCGACATGTACATCTTTGACGACGCCGGCAAGCAGGTCGCCTCCGCGGCCGGCACCGCCGACCCCGAGGCCACGGTGATCCCGAAGGCCGACGGGCGCTACCACGTGGTGGTCGTGCCGTACGACGTGCACGACAACGCGTACACCGGAAAGGCGTATCTGCCCGAGACCACCGACGCGGGCGACCTGACGGCGTTCAGCGGCGGCGACGGCAGCTACGCGATCGAGGCCGGGCAGCTGAAGGCCCGCGCGGACTTCCTGGAGAACGGTCAGCTGCGGCTGCAGGCGTCCCCGGACGGGGTGTTCACCGACCCCGCCGGCGGGCAGATCATCCGCAACCGGCCCGGGCTGCTGAAGCAGACGTCCGCCTCCGACGAGGGCGACCACTATGCGATCCGTGCGAAGGACGCCGTTCTGCGGGTCTACAAGAAGCCCCTGCGCTTCGCCCTCTACAAGGCCGACAACCGCACGCCCGTCTGGCAGGAGGACGAGCCGCTGCGCTGGTCGACCGGCGGCATGCGGCAGAGCCTGAAGCGGCAGACGGACGAGCAGTTCTTCGGCGGCGGCGAGCAGAACGGTTCCTTCTCGCACCGCGACCGCACCATGTACGTCGCGAACAACTTCAACTGGAACGAGGGCGGTTACAACAACTCCCAGCCGTTCTACCTCTCCTCCGCGGGCTACGGCGTCTACCGCAACACCTTCGCCCCGGGCGTCTACGACTTCGGCCCGTCGGTGAAGACCGGCCAGCAGGAGCGCCGGCTGGACGCGTACTACTTCCTGGGTGACGCTAAGAGCGTCATCGGCAAGTACACCTCCCTCGTCGGCCGGCCGTTCATGCCGCCGGTGTACGGGCTGGAGCCGGGCGACTCCGACTGCTACCTGCACAACGCCAACCGCGGCGAGCGCCACACTCTCGACGCCCTGAAGATCGCCGACCAGTACGTCGCCAACGACATGCCGCTCGGCTGGATGCTCGTCAACGACGGCTACGGCTGCGGCTACGAGAACCTGGAGCAGACCGCCAAGGGCCTGCAGGACCGGAACATGCAGCTCGGCCTGTGGACCCAGGACGGCATCGACAAGCTCGCCGACCAGGTCAAGGCCGGCCAGCGGGTGGCGAAGCTGGACGTGGCCTGGGTCGGCAACGGCTACGGCTTCGCGCTCGACGCCTGCGACGACGCCAAGGCCGGCATCGAGGACAACAGCGACGCCCGCGGCTTCGTCTGGCTGCCGGTGTCCTGGGCGGGCGCGCAGCGCTGCGGCGTGCTGTGGTCCGGCGACCAGTCGCTCAGCTGGGACTTCATCCGCTGGCAGATCCCGACGTACGCGGGCGCCACGATGTCCGGCATCGCGTACAACACCGGCGACGTGGGCTCGATCTACCGCCACGACGCCAAGATGTACACCCGTGACCTGCAGTGGAAGACATTCCTCCCGGCCATCATGACGATGGACGGCTGGGCCCGGGACATCACCACCCGCCAGCCGGCCGATCAGCAGCCGTGGCGCGACCCGGAGCCGTACCGCTCCATCAACCGCAAGTACCTGCAGCTGAAGGAGCGGCTGCTGCCGTACATGTACACCCTCTCCGCCCAGGCGGCGAAGACGGGCGTCGGCGCGGTCCGCCCGCTGTGGCTGGAGTACCCGGACGACCCGGCCACGCTCGGCCCGAACGCCAAGTACGAGTTCCTGACCGGCGAGGACTTCCTGGTCGCCCCGGTCTACCAGGACTCCGAGACGCGCGACGGCATCTACCTGCCGAAGGGCACGTGGACGGACTACTGGACGGGCAAGACCTACCAGGGCCCGACCACGGTCAACGGGTACCACGCCCCGCTCGACACCCTCCCGCTCTTCGTCCGCGGCGGCGCGATCGTGCCGATGTGGCCCGAGGGCACGCTGTCCTGGCAGACCCGCGACCGCGGACAGCTGGGCTGGGACCTGTACCCGCAGGGCCACAGCTCCTACACGCTGTACGAGGACGACGGCGTGACGCGTGAGTTCAAGGGCGGCAAGTCCGCGACCCAGCAGGTCGTGGTCGACCAGGAGACGGCCCGCACGGTGGTACGGGTCGGGGCGAGCGTCGGCTCGTACGACGGGAAGGTCCGCGCCCGCTCGTACACCTTCACCGTGCACGGTGAGAGCGCGCCGCACCAGGTCGTGCTCGGCGGGACAGCGTTGCCGCGCTCGGCGTGGTCGTACGACGCGGGGACCGGCGTCACCACGGTGACGACGCCGTCGCTGCCCATGGACCGCGACTTCACGCTGCAGCTGCTGCGCTGAGCCGCGCCCTTCCAGCGCCCGACGGGGGCGCCCGTGCCGGTCCACCGGCCGGGCGCCTCCGTTCGCCGGGGGTTAAGCCCCCGGCCAATTTCATCTCGTACAGATAACGGGTCTAGTCCAGAACACTCCTCCGAGGCATCCCAAGGAGCCCCGATGCACGCTCCCCTGTCCAGAAGATCCCTCCTCGGCGGGGCCGCCGGCGCGGCCCTGCTGTCCGCCCTCCCGCTCAGCGTCCGCGACGCTCTGGCGGCGCCCGCCCGGCCCGGCAGCCTCCAGGACATCGAGCACGTGGTGATCTTCATGCAGGAGAACCGGGCCTTCGACCACTACTTCGGCACGCTCCCGGGCGTCCGCGGCTTCGGCGACCGCACCGCCGTCCGCGGCGTGAACGGGCGCTCCGTCCTGCACCAGCCGGACGCCTCCCGCGCCGAGGGCCGTCTGCTGCCCTTCGCGATGAACGCCGCGCACACCAACGCCTACCGCCAGGGCGCCCCGGCCTTCGGCTACACCGACTCGATGAACGCCTGGAACGGCGGACTGGCCGACGGCTACGTCGCCCGCCGCAGCGGCGGCTGGCTCGGCCAGGGCTACTACGAGCCGGCCGACATGCCCTTCTACAACGCCCTGGCCTCGGTGTTCACGGTCTGCGACGCCTACTACGCGTCGATGAACTGCAACACCAACCCCAACCGCGACCACTTCATGACCGGTACCAGCGGCGGCACGGTCCGCGATGTGGCGGTCTCCGACAACAGCTACATCGGCGGCGGCTACGAGTGGACGACGTACGCCGAGCGGCTCGAGGCGGCGGGGGTCAGCTGGCAGACCTATCAGGCGATCGACAACTACGACGACAACGCGCTGGCCTGGTTCACGCCGTTCCAGCAGGCGAAGCCCGGGGACCCGCTGTACGAGCGGGGCATGCGCCGGGTGGGCGATCCGGCCCAGCAGGGCGACCCGTTCGCGATGGGCGACGCCCTGGTGAAGGCGTTCTCGGACGACGTCGCGGCCGGGAAGCTCCCCCAGGTGTCGTGGATCGTGGCCCCGGCCGCGCTGTCGGAGCACGCGAACTACGCACCGCCGAACGGCGAGCACCTGACCGCGCGCCTCATCGGGGCGCTGGCCGCGCATCCGGAGGTGTGGGCCAAGTCGGTGTTCATCCTCAACTACGACGAGCACGGCGGCTTCTTCGACCACGCCCTGCCGCCCGTCCCGCCGCTCGGCGAGGGCCGCGGCGCCTCCACGGTGCCGACGGACGGCGAGGTGGTGATGCGCGTGACGAAGGCCGGGAAGACGTACCACCGGATCATGCGGCACGACGGCGCCTACCGGGTGCGGGCGGCCGACGGTTCGCTCGCCTGGTCGGCGGCGCTGCCGGAGGGCGAGACGGTGGTGTCCGGCCCGTATCCGCTGGGGCTCGGCACCCGGGTGCCGATGATCGTGGCGTCGCCGTGGACGCGGGGCGGCGCGGTCGACTCGACCGTCTTCGACCACACCTCCGTGATCCGGTTCCTGGAGCGGCGGTTCGGTGTGCGCGAGCCGAACATCAGCCCCTGGCGGCGGGCGGTGACCGGTGATCTGCTCTCCGCCTTCGACTTCTCCGGCGAGGAGCCCGCCTGGCCGCAGCTCCCCGACACCAGCGGCAACAAGGCGAAGAGCGACGCCGCCGCCTCCCGGCCGTCGATCAAGGTGCCGAGCCCGCAGTCCGTGCCGCGGCAGCAGCGCGGCACCCGCACCCACCGCCCGCTGCCGTACGCGCTGACCGCGACGGCCCGTGTCCGCGACGGCCGGACGGCGCTCACCCTCGCCAACTCCGGGAGCCAGGCGGCGGTCTTCCATGCCTACGCCGAACCGGGCACCCCGCCACTGCACTACACGGTGGGCGCGGACGGCCGGCTCACGGACACCGTGGACACCCGGGACCTGCGGATCCACGGGCCGAGCGGCTCGCTGTGGCATGTCCGCGGCGGCGGGGACGGCCTCGACGCGGAGATCAAGCCGGACGACGGCGCCCTGGAGGTGGAGCTGATCAACGACAGCCCGCGCGCCCGCACCCTGAAGGTCGCCGATCTGGCGTACGGCGGCGGGCTCACGGAGATACGGCTGGCCGCGGGCGAGTCGCGCAAGCTCACGGTGCCGGTGGCCGAACACGGCTGGTACGACGTGGCGGTCACCGCCGCCGACGACCCCTTCCACCTCAACCGGGCCGCCGGGCGGCTGCCGTCCGGGCGCGGCGGGCAGACGGACCCGGCGATGGGCCGGCCCGACCCGCTGACCCTGGACGTCGCCCTGGAGTCGGCCTCGACCACGATCGACGAGCCGATCCTCATCCCGGGCCGGCCGGCCCGGATCGACGCCGTCGCCTCCGCCGCCGCGGCGCTGACCGATATCGAGGCGCGGCTGGTCGCCCCCGACGGCTTCAAGGTCCGCGAACTCACCCCCTTCCCCGCCGAACTGGCCGCGGGCGCCCGCGCGACCGCCGTCTGGGAGCTCACCCCGCCCGCGGACCTGGACCCGAAGGCGAGCCCGCGGCTGCTCGTCGTGTCCCGTGCCGCGGCCGGCGCGGAGCTGGCGCTCGCGGAGGGCGAGGTGCGGGCCCGGATCGCGCCGACGATGGCGGGTCATCTGCTCGGTGAGGACTTCGAGTCCGTCGCCCCCGCCCTGCTGCCGGGCGTCGACCGCCCCGCCCCCGCCGGCCTCCTCGGCTGGACGGCCACCGGGCCGGAGGGCTGGTCGGTGGTGAACGCGGAGGGCATGCCGCAGGGGACGACGGAGCTGCAGGGCTGGACGTTCATGACCAAGCGGCTGTGGTCGACCGGCGGTCAGAACCGGTCCGACTTCACGCGGGGCCTCGGTGTCCTGGCCGTCGCCGACCCCGACGACTGGGACGACAAGGGCGGCCCCGCGAGTCGGGGCCGCTTCGACTCCACGCTCGTCTCCCCCGCCGTCGCCGTCCCCTCCGGCACGCAGCGCCTGCACCTCGGCTTCGACTCGCACTACCGCCAGGAGGCCCCGCAGAAGGCGTCCGTGACGGCCGTGTTCGACACCGGCGAGGAGGTGCGGCTGCTGTCGTACAGCAGCGACACCTCCGGCAACGACAACGCCGGCAAGGACGTGGAGAACGCCTTCGTCGCCCGGAGCTTCGCCGTGCCGTCCGGCGCCGCGTCGGTGCGGCTGAGGTTCCGGATGTACGACGCGGGCAACAACTGGTACTGGGCGGTGGACCACGTCCGCCTGGACACCGCGCCCGTCACCGGCTGACGCTCAGCGACAGCAGGCCCGACGGCGGTACGGCCACCGTCGTCGGGCCGGGCCCCAGCGCCACCCGGGACTCCGTCCGTACGAGACGCCCGCACGCGTCGTGCACCCGCACGTCCGCGCTCGCCGGCCCGCCGGAGGGGACGAGCACCAGCCGGCCGGCGGGCGTCGCGTTGACCACGTCCACCTGCCGGTGCCGCGTCAGGTCCACGCCGACCGCCGCCTGTTCCTGGTGCACGACGACCGCCTGGTGCTCACCGGCGGTCGCCCGGATCACCGGGTACATCTCGTCGGGGCGGCCGGGCTCCAGCTCGCCGTCCAGCAGCACGGGGCGCAGCCGGCGCCACTGGGCCAGCCAGAACTCCACCGTCTGCCGCTGCTCGGGCAGCAGCTCCGCGATCCGGCAGGACAGCTGCGGCACGGCGTGCAGCACGCCGAGCAGTTGCCGGGCGACCCACTCGGGCGCGGCGGCCGGGTCCCACATCAGCATGTCGGAGTGCACCGCCCCGCCGACGGCGCCGAGCGCGATGTCCACGGTGCGCACGCGGTTGGCGACGGCGTCCGCCGGGCAGTCGTTGGCGCGCAGCAGGTTCCCGTACGCCGCCATGCCCGGGCCGAGGTACGGCTGGCGCAGCTCGATCAGCGGACCGGCGGGACACAGCCCGCCCAGCCGGTCGCGGAGTTCGCCGAGCAGCAGCTCCATCGCGCGGCCGATGTCACCGCCGCCGTCGCCGGCGTAGACGCCCGCGTTGTCCAGGAAGTCGATCTTCAGTCCGTCGAGCCCGTACTCCCCGACCAGCCGGGCGCAGGTCTCGACGACGTGCGCGCGCACGGCCGGCTCGCGCGGGTCGAGCACGTGGGCGCGGGGGGCGGTGGGACTGGGCCGGGTCGCGTACGGGGCGAGGTCCGGCCACACCGGCGAGTCCGGGCCGGCGAGCAGCGGCGCCACCCACGCCAGATACGCCATGCCCAGCTCCCGTACGGCGGCCACATGGGCACGCAGATCGGGGAACTTGGCGGTGTCGACCGTCCAGTCGCCCGCCCACGCGTAGCCGCGCTCGCTGCCGCCGCGCTGCCAGCCGTCGTCGAGGATGAGCATCCCGCAGCCCAGGTCGGCGGCGAGCCGCGCCTCGTGCTCGACCGCGTCGGCGGTGAGGTCCTGCCCGAAGGCGTACCAGGTGGAGTACACCGGCACCCGCCCCGACTCGGGCAGGGGCAGCGGGGCCCGCGCGGCGGACGACGCCAGATGCGTACGCAGGGACCGCAGCGCGGCGGCCGGGGTGGCCGAGCGCGGCGCGAGCACCACGGTGCACGGGCTGCCGGTGGCCGTGTACTCCAGGTGGACGACGAAGACGCGGCGCTGCTCCGACACCCCGAAGACCAGCTCCGTCTCGGTCACCGCCTGTTCGGCCGCGAAGGCGAGCAGGGTGGCGCCGGACGCCTCGTACAGACAGCCGAGGGCGTGCCCGTCGATGAGCGAGGTGTGCGCGCGTCCGGTCCAGTCCGGCGGCAGCGACCGCTCCCAGCCGCGTACCGGCGGCCAGTAGCCGACGGCGTCGCGCAGCGGGACGCCGAAGCGGATCTCGACGGGCGTCCCGGCGGGGGCCGTCACGTCCAGGGCCGTGAGCCCGCCGGGCAGCCGGCGGGTGGCGTGGCCGGCGGGTCTGCCGTCCGCCAGTACGGCGACGGTCACCGCGTCGAGCAGCGGGGTCGTGGGGGCGGGCGGGCGCTCGGCGGTGGTCACCGCGCTGGTGGTCACAGGGCTCCTTTGACGGGGACGGGGGTTCCGGTGCGGGCGGAGGCGAGGGCGGCGTCGACCATGGCGAGGCTGCGGAGGTTGTCGCGGCACTCGCCCTGCGGCGGGGCGCCCGTGCGCAGGGCGGTGACGAACTCGTCGAGCGCTTCCGCGAGTCCGGGGAACTCGGCGTCCGACCGGCCGCACGGCACCCGGGCCGGCGGCTTGTGGTCGAGCCGCAGCTCGGGGGCGCCCAGACCGTCCCACAGGGCGGTGCCGTGCTCGCCGGTGAACCGCCACGAGCCGCTCCAGGCGGTCTCGTCGCCGCGGCTGGTCCAGCATCCGCTGAAGGAGAAGCGCAGCCCGCCGCTCATCCGGAACTGGGCGAGCGCCGAGTCGTTGCCCGCGTAGCGGCTCCACGGGGTGCGGAAGGTCTCGCAGTACGCCGACTCCGCCTCCGTGCCGGTCAGGGCGCGCACCGTGTCGAAGAGGTGGATGGCCATCTCCTCCATCAGCGGTTCGGCCGCCGCCAGCACGTAGGGCACCGGCCGGTGGTCGCGCCGGTGCGCGACGCTCACCGAGGACAGCCGGCCCAGCCTCGGCAGCGCCCCGCGCAGGGCCACCACGCCGGGCTCGTAGCGCCGGTTCTGGCTCACCATCAGCAGCCGGCCGACGGCGGACGCGGCCGAGGTGAGCGCCTCGGACTCGGCGAGGGTGGCGGCCATCGGCTTCTCCGACAGCACGGGGATGGCGCGGGTCAGCGCGGCGAAGGTGGTGTGCTGATGGGCGGCGGGGGTGGTGCAGTTGACGAGGAAGTCCGGCCGGGTGCGGCCGAGCAGCCGGCCCAGGGACTCGTCGGCGGGCGCCCCCGTGAGGCCGAGCTCGCCGAGGAGCCGCTCGGCACGCACCGGATCGGCGTCGGCGACCCCCGCGATCCGCACCCGGGGATCGGCCGCCAGCGTCAGCGCCCAGTGCCGGCCCATGAACCCGGCCCCCGCGATCACCACGGTCAGCGGCTCGTCCCCGGGGACGGTCGCGAAGGGGGCGGTGCTCGTCTCGTACGGGGTGGGGTCGGCGAGTGTGCCCCGCGAGGCCGTCGTCATCGCCACCACCCCACCGGGGCCTGCTCGTTGCGCGGCGGCGGCCCGACGGGCGCGGCGGGGGCGGCCCACCAGACGGCGTTGGCGATGACCTGCCGGACCTCGGGGAGGTGGTAGACGGGGCACTCCTGGTCCCCGGGGCTGAACAGGAAGACCCGGCCGGCCCCGCGGGTGTAGCAGGCGCCGCTGCGGAAGACCTCGCCGCCGGTGAAGCCGGAGACGAACACCAGCTCGTCCGGCTCGGGTATGTCGAAGGGTTCGCCGTACATCTCGTCCTCCTCGATCACGAGCGGTTGCGGGATCCCGGCCGCGATGGGATGGCCGGGTTTGACCGTCCACACGAGCTGCCGGTCGTCGCCGTGCCGCCAGCGCACCGCGCAGCTGGTGCCCAGCAGCGCGCGGGTCAGCCGCGACCCGATGCCGGAGTGCAGGACGACCAGGCCCATCCCCCCGAGCACCCGCTCCCGCAGCCGCTCGACGAGGTCCCGCGGCACCTCCTCGTGCCTGAGGTGGCCCCACCAGACGAGGACGTCCGCGCCGAGCACCCGCTCGCCGTAACCGTCCTGGTCCTGGGTGGCGGTGGTCACGTCGTACGGGGTGAGTGCGGCGAGGGACGGCGCGAGCAGGCCGTGGATGCCGTCGGGGTAGCGGGCGCGGACCTCGGGGCGGGTGCGTTCGTGGTGGTTCTCGTTGAAGACGACGACGCGCATGCGGCTCAGCCCTTCGTCGCGCCGCCGGTGAGGCCCTTCACGAACTGCTTCTGCAGCGCGAGGTAGAGCGCGAGCACCGGCAGGGTGGACAGGAACATCAGACCGAAGACCGTGCCGAAGTCGGCCTGGTACTGGCCGATGGCCCGGTAGATACCGGTGGTGATGGTGGTGCCCTGGCTCGGCCCCAGGATGATCAGGGGGTTCAGGAAGTCGTTCCAGATCCAGACCCCGAAGAAGATCACCGAGCTGGCGGTGGCGGGCCGCAGCAACGGGAAGACGACCTGCCAGAAGGTGCGGAACCAGCCCGCCCCGTCGATCGCCGCCGCCTGCTCCAGCTCCACCGGCACGGACTTCACGAACCCGGCGAAGACGAAGACCCCGAAGGGCACGTAGTAGCCGACGTTGAACAGCACCAGCCCCTGCACGCTGGCCATCAGGTCGAAGGTGCGCAGCACCTGGGTGATGGGCAGCAGGATGACCTGCGGCGGGATCATCAGCCCGGAGAGCAGCACCAGGGTGGCGGCCTTCCCCCAGCGGGAGCCGGTACGGGCCAGATAGTGGCCGAGCATCGCTGACAGGACGGTCAGCACGATCACCGACAGGGTGGTGACCAGCAGGCTGTTCCCGAGGCTGACCCAGAACAGGTTGTCCGAGCGGGTCATCACCCGGGTCAGGTTGTCCAGCGTCGGCGGGGACGGCAGGTCCGCCGGGTGCGGGGCGATGTCCGCTCCGGTCTTGAAGGCGTTGGCGAGTACGACGTACAGCGGCACGGCGAAGAAGCAGCCGAGCACGGTGACGGCCAGCGGCCGCAGCCAGAGGGTCCTCACAGCTCCACCTCCCGGCGCTGGAGCAGCTTGAGGGCGACCGCGGAGGCGGTCGCGACGATCACCAGCATCACGATGGCCATCGCGGCGGCGTAGCCCTGGCGGTTGGCGGTGAAGCCGGTCTGCAGGATGACGAAGGCGACGGTGGCGGTGGTGCCGGAGCCCGGGCCGCCGTTGGTGATCACCTGGATATGGTCGTACGCCTTGAACGCCGTGATCAGCATGACGACGGTGTTGATGGTGAGCGCGGGGGCCAGCAGCGGCCAGGTGACGTGCCGGAACCGCGCGAAGGGGCCGGCGCCGTCGATGGCGGCCGCCTCCAGCAGTTCGCCGGGCACGGACTGCAGCCCGGCGAGGTAGACGACCACGCAGAAGCCGAGCATCTGCCAGGACATGATCACGCCGAGGGAGTACAGGGCGAGCGTGGGGTCGGAGAGCCAGCCGACGGGGTCGACGCCGATCCAGCCCAGCGCCTGGTTGACCACGCCGTCGTCGGCGAGGAGGCGGGTCCACACGATGGACACGACCACCGAGCTGAGCACGACGGGCACGAAGAACACCGCCCGCCAGGCGTTGTAGAACCAGCCCTTGCGGTCGAGCAGCATGGCGATCGCCAGACCGCCGGCGTTCGGCAGGACGACGAGCATCACCGTGAGCTGCACGGTGACCTTCAGCGCCTGGTGGAACTCCTCGTCCTCCATCAGCAGCCGGTAGTTGCGCAGGCCCGTGAACTCGGTGGGCGGGTTGAACGGGTTGTAGTTCGTGAGGCTGTAGCCCAGGCTCAGCAGGACGGGCGCGAGCACGAAGCAGCCGTAGACCAGCAGCCCCGGGGCGCCGAAGACGGCGAACCTGCCGAGCCGGGAGCGGAGCCTGCGGCCGCGCCGCGCGGCGGCGGGGACGGGTGTCGCCGCCGGTGCGGGCGGCCGCAGACGTGTGTCGGTCGCCATGGGTCAGGAAGCCTTCTCCCACTCGGCGTCCAGGAACTCGGCCGCCTCCTGCGGGCTCTTGCGGCCGAGGATGACGTCCTGGGCCGAGGCGTGCACCTTGGCGTCCAGGCCGGGCAGCAGGGCGTCGTCGCCGGTCTCCCAGGCGAACGCCTTCACCGTGGCGTTCTGCTGGGCGGAGGCCTGCCACAGGTCGTACGACGCCTGGTAGACGGGTCCGGTGTCGGCGGGCGGGGTGTAGCCCTTGATCGCCGGGTAGAGCGCGTCGGACTTCACCGAGTTGTCGAGGTTGGACTTGTCCAGCTGGAAGGCCAGGGCGAACTTCTTCGCCGCGTCCAGGTGCCTGGACTTGGCGTTCACCGACAGGCCGCCGCCGGTGTAGCCGGCGGAGAGCACGGAGCCGTCGTCGGTGGGCCAGTTGAAGACGCCGATGTCGTCCTTCAGCTCGCTCTTGTCGGCCGCGGCGGCGAACCAGCAGCCCATCGGGTACATCGCGCCCTTGCCCTTGAGGAACGCCTGCTCGGTGGCCGCGTAGTCGAGGGAGACCATCTTCTTGTCGATGTAGCCCTCCTGCGCCAGCTTCTGCAGCTTGGTGAGGGCGCCGACGAACGCGGGGTCGGTGAACTTCACCTTGCCGGCGCGGCGCTGGACCATCCAGTCGGGGGTCGTCTTGTAGACGTCGGTGCCGACGATGCCGGTGAGCGGCAGCACCGTGGGGAAGGCGTCCTTGCCGCCGCCGACGACGAACGGCTGGATGCCCTTCGCCTTCAGCTTGGCGGAGGCGTCGAGCAGTTCGTCGTATGTCTTGGGCGGGGCGGCGATCCCCGCTTCCTGGAACATCGACTTGCGGTAGTAGACGCCGGGGATGGACTGGGTGTTGGCGGGGAGCTGGTAGACGTTGCCGTCGATGGCGCCGCCGTCGGGGACCGTGAAGTCCTTCAGCTCCGCCGGCTTCCAGGAGTAGAGGTTGCCCGCGTCGCCGAGGCCGGTCGGGGCGACGGCGATCATCACGTCCGGGAACTGACCGGACGCCAGCAGCTGCTTGGCGTAGGCGGTGCGGTCGGTGGTGGGGGCGACCAGCTTCTTCACCTTGATGTCCGGGTACTTCTTCTCGACCCGGCCGATGGCCGCGTCCCAGTACTCGGGGGTCAGGTTCGGGGTCTCGAAGGTCAGGAAACTGATCTCCTGCCTGTCCTTGCCGCCGGAGTCCCCGCCGTCGTCGGCGCCCTCGTCGACCGAGCACGCCGCGAGCGAGACGGTCAGGGCGCCGGTGACGAGGGTCGCTGCGATCCGGCGGGTCCGGTGCATCGCGCTTGTGCGTCGGCTCAGCATCACGAGGTCCTTCGGCTCAGGGTCGTGAGCGTTCCCGTGAACGCTCACGGAGAACCATCAGGGCAGTACGGCGATCGGGTCAAGACCCGTGCAGAAGACGGTAGATGGCAGTTGGCGCGGTATGAGATCGGCAGTGCGCGCGACTGTTGACAGCGCGTCACGGGATCCGCATGATGGCCCGTGAACGCTCACGTGACCCCTCACGGAGGACACCTTGCCCGCAGCACCACGGCCCCGGCGACGGGTCACGATCGACGATGTCGCCCGCTCGGCCGGCGTGTCCCGGCAGACGGTGTCCCGGGCGATCAACGACAAACCGGAGATCGACCCGGCCACCCGCGAGCGTATTCTGCAGATCGCCCAGGCGATGGGATACCGGCCCAGCCGCTTCGCACGCGGCATGGTCAGCCAGGGCGTCACGACCCTGGGGCTGGTCATCGCCGATGTGCTGAACCCCTTCTTCCCCGAGGTCGTCGCCGGGGTGATGGCCGCCGCGGACGAACGCGGCTGGCAGGTCGCCGTCTACAGCACCGGCTCCGCGATGGAGCGGGAGCAGGCGGTGGCGCAGACGGTCGCGGACCATGTGGACGCGTGCGTCGGCTTCTTCCTCGACGACGGCGCGATCGACAAGGTGCAGGGCAGCGGCATCCCGTTCGTCCTGCTGGACCACGACAGCCGGCCGCCCGCCATCGGCGGGGTGCGGATCGACTTCGAGGCGGGCCTGCGCCAGGCCATGGAGCACCTCGTGGCGCAGGGCCACCGCCGGATCGCGATGCTCGACGACCGCGGCCGCGAGGACGCGGGCGCCCCGCGCACCCGGCACTCGCTGTTCCTGTCGATAGCCGCGGAACTGGGCCTCCCGGCCGACGAGTCCTGGGTCCAGCCCACCGCCAACTCGATCGCCGGCGGAGGCGACGGCCTGGACGCGGTGCTGGCGGCGCGCCCGGACATCACGGCGGTCGTGGCGTACAACGACATGCTGGCGATCGGCGCGATGCGCCGCGCCCGCAGCCGCGGGCTGCGCGTCCCGGAGGACTGCGCGTTCGTGGGCTGCGACGGGCTCAGCCTGGGCGAGCTGGTGGACCCGCCGCTCTCGACGGTGCACATCGACAAGCAGCAGCTGGGACGCGCGGCGGTGGAACAGCTGGCGGCGCTGATGGCGGGGTCCCGACCGGGCGAGACGGTGATGGTGCCGCGGCTGGTGGTGCGGGGGTCGAGCTGACGGGCGCCCCCGATCCGGGGGGCGGCCTCGCGTCCGTCCCGGGGGCGGGCGCGCGCCGCGTCAAGGGGCGCGCCGCGCGCCGTGTCACGGCTCCGTGACCCCCTGCTCCTCCAGGATCAGCCGCAGCGCCCGCAGGGCGTAGTACGTGCGGGACTTGACCGTGCCCGGGGGGATGCCCAGGCGCTGGGCCGCCTCGGCCACCGTGTGCCGGCGGAAGTAGACCTCCGCCAGGACCGCGCGGTGCTCCGGGCGCAGTCGCTGCAGCGCGTCGCTGAGGAGCCAGCGCTGCAGGGCGTGGTCGAACTCGTCGCCGGTCGCGGGGAGTTCCTCCTCCGGCAGCTCCGTCTCCGGCGGCCGGGCCGCGACCCGGCGGTGCGCGGAGATCGCCAGGTTCCGGGCCACCCGGCGCAGCCAGGGCCAGGCACGTTCGGTGTCGAGGGCGTCGCCGAGCTGCCAGGCCCGCAGGAACGTCTCCTGGACGATGTCCTCGGCCCGCTGGTGGTCCCCGCCGGCCCAGTGCAGCACGTCGGCGTGCAGGGCGCGGCCGTGGCGGGCGTACAGACCGGCGAGCACGCAGTCGTCCTGCGCGGGGTGTGCCGGTGACCTGTCCACAGTAGGGGTACGCGAGTGGGGTGGGCGCGGTTCAACACCCCGGCGCGCGTACGGGCGGCTGTCAGTGGCGGGTGCGAGGATGCGGGGGCAGGAGACCCACACGTACGGCCGACGGAGCGAGGGCGACATGGCCAGGCAATTCCAGGTGACCTACGACTGCGCCGACCCGGGCGCACAGGCGGAGTTCTGGGCCGCGGCGCTGGGCTACCGGCTCCAGCCGCCGCCTGAGGGCTTTCCCGACTGGACGGCGGCGCTGACCGCGTGGGGCGTGCCGCCCGAGCACCACAACGACCGTTCGGCGATCACCGACCCGGACGGGGACGGCCCGCGGGTGTTCTTCCAGAAGGTCCCGGAGCCCAAGACCGCGAAGAACCGCGTGCATCTGGACGTCCGCGCGGCCCCGGGCCTCACGGGCGACGAGCGGATGGCCGCGCTGGAGGCCGAGGCGGACCGCCTGACGGGCCTCGGCGCGAAGCGGTTCGCCCGGGTGGAGCCGGGCGGGCTCGACATGGGGCACATCGTGATGACGGACCCGGAGGGCAACGAGTTCTGCCTGGACTGACCGCGGCGCGGGAACCCGGAGGGCAACGAGTTCCGTCTGGACTGACCGCGGCGCGGGGCGCATACCGGACAGGGGGCTGTTAGCGTGCGCGCATGCCTTCTGAGCGCGCGACCTCGGACGCACCGGAACCCGGGCCGGCGGAAGCGGCCACCAGCCCCGGGCCGTCGCCCTGGCAGGTGCTCGCGCCGCTGACGGACCTGGTGACGCCGATGGCGGTCCGGGTGGCCGCCACGCTGCGGCTGGCCGACCTGGTGGCCGACGGCGTCGAGGACGTCGGGCGGCTGGCCGAGCGGTCCGGCACCGATGCCTGGGCGCTGGGCCGGCTGTTGCGCCTCCTCGTCCGCCGCGGCCTGTTCGCCGAGCCGTCGCCCGGGCGGTTCACCCTCAACGAACCGGCGAGCCTGCTGCGCTCCGACGATCCGTCGGGCATGCGGCTGTGGTTCGACCTGGAGGGGTTCGGCGGCCGGATGGACCTGGCGTTCACGGAGCTGCTGCACACGGTCCGCACCGGGGAGCCGGCCTGGGAGACGGTCTTCGGCGCGCCGTTCTGGGACTACCTCGCCGCCCGCCCCGCGCTGGCGGCGTCCTTCGACGAGACGATGGCCAACTCGCTGCGCACCACGGCGGCGGCCACCGGCCACGACTGGTCCGGGGTGCGGCACGTCGTCGACGTCGGCGGCGGGACGGGCGCGCTGCTGGCCGAACTGCTACGGGCGCACCCGGCCTTGCGGGCCACGCTGGTCGACCTGCCGGAGACGGTCGCCCGGGGACGCCGCTTCCTGACGGACCTCGGACTGGCCGACCGCTGCGAGTTCGCCGGCCAGAGCTTCTTCGACGCACTGCCCGCGGGCGCCGACGCGTACGTCCTCAGCGGCGTGCTGCACGACTGGGCGGACGAGCCGGCCACCGCCGTCCTGCGCCGCTGCGCCGAGGCGGCGGGGCCGACGGGCCACGTCCTCATCCTGGAGTGGCAGGGCGAGGGCGACGACGAGCAGGGGACGCTCGCCGAGATGGACCTGCGGATGCTGGTGCTGTGCGGCGGGCGCGAGCGCGACGCCGACGAGTACGGCGCGCTCGCCGCGGCGGCCGGACTCACGGTGACGGGGGTCCGGACGACGTCCTCGGGACACCGGCTGATCGACTGCCGGGCGGCCTGACCGCCGGGGAGCGGGATCCCGCGTCTCCTTTTGCGACGCCGACTCCACCCTTTTACGACGCCGACTCCACCCGCACCCGCGCGGCATCCCGCGCCGACGCCACCGGACCGCCGGCGTCCTTGCGGAGCAGCCCCGCGCCCAGCAGCAGTCCGCTCGCCAGCACCGTCACCACCCCGAACGACGCCGCCAGGGAGCTGAGATCGGCGATACCGCCGATCAGCGACGGGGCGATCAGCCCCGAGGCGTACGTGATCGTAGCCACGCCCGCGATCGACTGGGCCGAGGACGGGCCGCCGCGGGCCGCGGCCGCCGCGTAGGCCAGGGGTACGACGACCGCCACGCCCAGCCCGATCAGGGCGAACCCCGCGATCGCCGCTGCCGGTCCGGGTGCCGTCACGACCAGGACGCCGCCCGCCGTGGCCATGGCCCCGCCGGTGCGTACGGTGCGCACCGCGCCGAAGCGGTTGACCACGCGGTCCCCCAGCAGCCGGGCCAGCGCCATCATCAGCATGAACGCCGTGGTCGTCGCCGCGGCGAGTCCCGGTGACGCGCCCAGCGCGTCCTTCAGGTACACGCCCGACCAGTCGAGGCTGGCCCCTTCGGCGAACACCGCGCAGAAGGCCACCATGCCGATCAGCACCGCGGACCGCGGCGGCCGGGCGTACCGCGGCGGGGCCTCCGCGTCCGGGTCGGGCCGTACGTCCAGCACGGACCGTACGATCACCAGCCCGGCCACCGTGAGCACGAGCGCCGCCAGCGCGTGGTGCAGCCGGGTGTCCACGCCGAGGTGCGCGGCCAGGGTGCCGCCCGCCGAGCCGATCAGGGCGCCGGCGCTCCACATGCCGTGCAGGCTCGACATGATCGAGCGGTCGAGCCGCTTCTCGGTGTCCGCGCCCACCGCGTTGATCTGCACCCCGGAAGAGCCTGCCGCCGCGCCGAAGAGGAACAGCGCGGCGCACAGCACGCCGAGGTTCGGCGCCAGGCTGGGCAGGGCCAGCGCCAGCGTCCACAGCACGAGCAGCCCGCGCAGCGCCCGGCGGGCGCCGAGGCGGTGGCTGATCGCGGCGGCCATGGGACCGGCGAGCGAGCCCCCGATCGCGGGCAGCGCCAGCGCGAGGCCGAGCTGGCCGGCGGACAGCCCGGCGTGGTCCTGGATCCACGGGATGCGGGTGGCGAAGCTGCCGGGCACGGCGCCGTGCACGCAGAACACCGCGGCGATCGCGATCCTCCCCCGCTTCACCTGCCGCCGGTCGTCGACGGCCTGTTCGCGCGGTTCTCCGCATGGCAATGGCATGACGCCGTCCTCCCCTGGGTCCTGCACCTCTCACGACGTAAACTATCAGGGACCCTTCCAGAAAGAAAAGAAAAAGCAGGAACCCTTCCAGAAAATTCTCCGACCGTCTGACAGGATCGCTCCATGCCACCCGCCACCCCCAGCACCGCGCGCGCCATCAACGACCGCCTCGCCCTGCGCCTCCTGCAGGAGCGCGGCCCGCTGTCGGTGACCGAGCTGAAGGAGCTGACCGGCCTCGCCCGCCCCACCGTCGCCGATCTGGTGCAACGGCTGCAGGACGGCGGGCTCATCGAGATCGCGGGCGCCTCGGAGGTCAAACGGCGCGGTCCGAACGCCAAGTTGTACGGCCTGGTCGCCGACCGCGCCTATCTCGCGGCCCTCGACGTGCGGGAGCAGAGCGTGCACGTCGTCGTCGCGGACCTGGTCGGCGCGGAGCGGGCGCGCGCCGAACTCCCCGTCGCCCGCTCGGTACCGGCCGGCGAGGCCGTGCAGCAGGCGGTCGCGCTGGTCGAGCGCGCGGCGCGGGAGGCCGGGGCGGAGCAGCTGCACAGCATCGCGGTCGGCGCGCCCGGCCTGATCGACCCCGCCACGGGCGACCTGCGCAACATCAGCGGACTCGACTGGCACCGCGAACTCCTCGCCGCGCTGGAGCGGCGGCTGGGCGCCGCGGTCACGGTGGAGAACGAGACGAACCTCGCGGCGGTCGCCGAGCACCGGCTGGGTGCCGCCCGGGGCCGCGACTCGTTCGTGTTCTTCTGGCTGGGCGAGGGCACGGGCGGCGCGGTCTTCCTCGGCGGGCGGCTGCTGCGGGGCTTCTCCGGCGGCGCGGGCGAGATCGCCTTCCTGCCGGTGCCCGGCTCCTCCGGCCTGCCGTCCGCCCGGGACTGCGCGGGCGGCTTCCACGAGCTGGTGGGCGCGGCGGGCCTGCGCGAACTCGCCGCGGCGCACGGCCTGGACGCCACCCGCCCGGTGGAGGACGTGCTGCGCGAAGCGGACCCGGACGGCCAGTTCCTCGCCGAGTACGCCGAGCGCATCGCGATCGGCGCCGCGGCGGCCACGGCCATCCTCGACCCGGGCTGCGTCGTCCTGGGCGGCGAACTGGGCCGCGCGGGCGGCCCGCCCCTGGCCGCGCGGGTCGCGGACCGGCTGGCGACGCTCTCCCCGCTGCGTACGGAGGTCCGCGCCGCGGACTTCGGCGGTACGGGCGTCCTGCGCGGCGCTCTCCTCGCGGCCCGGGAGGCCGCCCAGGAAGCCCTGTTCCCGCCGGTGGGGTGACCCCCGGTAGAGTCGGCCGCGCGGGCCGTGACTGGCGCTGAGGTGGACGACCACCGGGGAGCGGTCCGACAGAGCAGTGCCGCGCGCCTGGGCCGAACGGTGAACGAGCGCCCGGGAGGCACCCCATGACCGCAACGACGACAGCCCGCCTGATGGACGGCACCGGCCCGGCCCGCCGGCTCCTCGACGAGACCGCCGCCCGGGCGGCCGCACTCACCCGCCGTACGGGCGTGGCGCCCTGTCTGGCGACCGTGCTGGTGGGCTCCGACCCCGCCTCCGTCACTTACGTCCGGATGAAGCAGCGCCGCTGCGCGCAGGCCGGCATCGAGTCCCGGCACGTGGGGCTGCCCGCGCAGACGACCACCGCGGAGCTGGTCGCCGTACTCCGGGAGCTCTCGCAGGACCCCGGCGTGCACGGCATCCTGCTGCAGCACCCGGCGGGCCCGCACATCGACGAGCGCGCGGCGTTCGAGGCCATCGCCCCGCACAAGGACGTCGACGGTGTCACGACCCACTCCTTCGGCGCGATGGCCTTCGGCGGGCCCGGGTTCGCCTCGTGCACGCCGGGCGGGATCATGCGGCTGCTGGACGCGTACGACGTGGAACTCGCCGGGAAGCACGCGGTGGTCGTCGGGCGCAGCGCGATCCTCGGCAAGCCGGTGGGCATGCTGCTGCTGGCCCGCGACGCCACCGTGACGTACTGCCACTCCCGCACCGCCGGCCTGTCCGCGCACCTGCGCTCCGCGGACGTCGTCGTGGCGGCGGTGGGGCGGCCCCGGCTCATCCACGGCGACGACATCGCGCCGGGTGCCGTGGTCGTCGACGCCGGGTACAACGCGGGCAACGTCGGGGACGTCGACTTCGACAGCGCCGTCCGCCGCGCCCGGCTGATCACCCCCGTGCCGGGCGGCGTGGGGCCGATGACCATCGCGGTGCTGCTCGCGCAGACCGTACAGGCGGCGGAGGGCCAACTGGCCGGCTGAGCGCCCGCACACACACGAAGGGCCCGCCGCGTGAACGCGGCGGGCCCTCCCCGTATCAGACCGTCAGTCCTGCCCCAGCCACAGGTCCGGGCCGAACACCTCGTAGTGGATGTCCGCCGCGCCGACACCCGCCGCCAGCAGCTGCGCGCGTACGGCCCGCATGAACGGCAGCGGACCGCACAGGTACGCCGTGGTGCCCGGCGGGATGTGCAGGCCCGAGACGTCCACCAGGCCGGTGCGCCCGGCGGGCCACGGGGTGACGGGGTGCTCGTACCAGACGTGCGCCTCACCGGACTTGAGCTTGCCGGTGAGCTGCAGGAGGTCGGTGCGGAACGCGTGCGAGAACTCGTCGCGGTCGCCGTGCACCGCGATCACCCGGCGTGCGGAGTCCGTGGCGGCCAGGTGCGCGAGCATCCCGAGCATCGGCGTACCACCGATCCCCGCGGAGGCCAGCAGCACCGGGCCGTCGCCCCCGTCCAGCGCGACATCGCCGAACGGCGGGCCGACCAGCAGCGTCCCGCCGACGCCGACGTGGTCGTGGAGGTGGTTGGAGACCTCGCCCGCCGGGTCGCCGGCCGCGCGCTTCACGGAGAACTGCAGCGCGCCGTCGGGGTGGCCGGACAGACTGTACTGCCGGATCTGCTGGGCGCCGTCGGGCATCCGCGCCTGCACCGAGACGTACTGCCCGGGCCGCGCGGCGGGCACGGGTCCGCCGTCCGCGGGGCGGACGAGGAACGTCGTGACGTCGGCCGTCTCGGGGAAGCGCGCCAGCACCCGGTACCGGCGCCAGTGCTGCCCGGGCTCCACGCCGGCCTCGGCGTACAGCCGCGCCTCGACGGCGATCAGGGCGTTGGCCATCAGCCAGTACACCTCGTCCCAGGCCGCCGCGACTTCGGGGGTCACGGCGTCGCCGAGCACGTCCACGATGGCGGCGAACAGGTGCTCGTGCACGATCGGGTACTGGTCGGCGGCGATCCCCACCGAGGCGTGCTTGTGCGCGATCCGCGCGAGCATCGCGTCGGGCCGCTCGTCGGGGCGCTCGAGCAGGGCCGTGGCGAAGGCGGCTATGGAGCCGGCGAGCGCCTGCTGCTGGGAGCCGTCGGCCTGGTTGCCGCGGTTGAACAGGTCGCGCAGCAGGTCGGGCCGGGCCGTGAACATCCGCTCGTAGAAGCGCGGGGTGATCTCCCCGATGGCGGCGCCGACGACGGGGAGGGTGGCCCGCACGGTGGCGGCGGATGCGGTGGACAGCATCAGGACTCCTTGGTTGGTGTCTGCGGCAGCCCCAGCAGCAGCGCCGCAGTCGGTGGACCGACGAGGTCGTCGATCGTGAGCGGGTCGAGGGCCGCGTAGAACGCCTCCTGCGCCTGGCGCAGCGCGCCGCGCAGCCGGCAGGCGCCGCGCAGCGGGCACGGGGGGTCGTCCTCGCAGCCGACGACGTCGCCGGCTCCCTCGAGTTCGCGGAGCAGCCGCCCGAGCGACTCCGTCCGGCCGGACGCGGTGAGCGCCAGCCCGCCGCCCCGGCCCCGGCGGGCCTCGACGACCCCGAGGTGCTGCAGCCGGCTGACCACCTTCGCGGCGTGGGTGTACGGAACGGCGACCGCCTCCGCCACCTCGCGGGTGGTCGGCGTGGCGGTGTCGCCGAGTACCGCGAGGCGCATGGCGATGCGCAGTGCGATGTCCGTGCCCTTGGTCAGCCTCACGAGCGGCAGGCTATCTAATGCGCATCTGAAATACCAATTCAGAACCCCCGGCCCCCGGGGGGCCGTTCCGGGTCGGCGGCCCGGGGGGCCGGATGAGACATGCGCCACATCCGGGGAGGCGATGTCACATTCCCGGGCACCGGTTCCGTCTTGTCTCCGAGACCAGGACAGGAGGACCGTCATGCCCGACCACCCGGTGCGGGATCCGGCAGCCGCCACCGAGGTGTTCATGGAGCACCGTGAGCTGTTGTTCTCGATCGTCTACAACATGCTCGGCAGCGTCGCCGACACCGAGGACGTGCTGCAGGACTCCTGGCTGTCCTGGGCCGGGCGCGGCGAGTCGGCTGACATCGCGAACCCCCGGGCGTACCTGGTGCGCATCGCGGTCAACCACGCCCTCACCCGCCAGGCGGCCGCCCGCCGCCGCCGGGAGGCGTACGTCGGGCCGTGGCTGCCGGAGCCGCTGGCCACCGACGAGGCGCCGGACGCGGCCGAGCCGGCGCTGCGGGCCGAGTCGGTGTCGCTGGCGCTGCTGGTCGTGCTGGAGACGCTGTCGCCGCTGGAGCGGGCGGTGTTCGTCCTGCACGAGGTCTTCGGCTATCCGCACGGCGAGATCGCGGCGGTCATCGAGCGCTCCCCCGCCGCGGTACGGCAGCTGGCCCGCCGCGCCCGGGAGCACGTCCAGGCGCGGCGGCCGCGGTTCGAGGCGCATCCGCGCGTCCAGGAGGAGGCCACCCGGCGCTTCGTCGAGGCGGCGCTGGGCCGTGACGTCGAGGCGCTGATGGAGGTCCTCGCACCCGACGTGACGGTGTGGACGGACAGCGGCGGCAAGGTGCGCGGCTCGGCGCTGCGTCCGGTGCACGGACGCGACAAGGCGGTCCGCCTGCTGACCGGTTACGCCCGGCGCGGCACCGCCGAGAACTACGCGAGCCGCCACCAGACCCTCAACGGCGACGCCTCGCTGGTCTTCTTCAGCGAGGGCGCGCCGTACGCGGTGATGATGATGGACCTCACCCCCGACGGCCGTCACGTCACCGACATCTTCATCGTGACCAATCCCGACAAGCTGGGCGGAGTCCCCGGCGAGACGGCCGAGGAGGAGCAGGAGCAATGAGCACCGAGGTACGCCGCGGCAAGGCGCCCGCCGGTGAGCGGGCGGCGGACTGGGCGGACGGCAGGCTGGGGATCTACGGGCTGGGCCGCGCGTATCTGCGCAAGGCCTTCCCCGACCACTGGTCGTTCCTGCTGGGCGAGATCTGCCTGTGGAGCTTCACGGTCATCATCCTGACCGGCGTCTATCTGACCCTCTTCTTCCACCCGTCGATGAACGAGGTGGTGTACGACGGCAGTTACGCCCCGCTGAACGGCGTCCGGATGTCCGAGGCGTACGCCTCCACCCTGGACATCAGCTTCGAGGTGCGCGGCGGGCTGCTGGTCCGGCAGATCCACCACTGGGCGGCGCTGATCTTCCTGGCCGGGATGCTGCTGCACATGATGCGGCACTTCTTCACCGGCTCGTTCCGCAAGCCCCGCGAGATCAACTGGCTGATCGGCTTCACGCTGCTGGTGCTCGGCATGTTCGAGGGCCTCTTCGGCTACTCACTGCCCGACGACCTGCTCTCCGGTACGGGCATGCGGTTCATGGAGGGCGCGATCCTCGCGACGCCGCTGGTCGGCTCGTACGTCTCGATGTTCTTCTTCGGCGGGGAGTTCCCTGGCGACGACGTCGTACCGCGCCTGTACTCCCTGCACGTGCTGCTGATCCCGGGGCTCATGCTCGGACTGGTGGTGGCGCACCTGATCTACGTCTTCTACCACAAGCACACCCAGTGGGCGGGGCCGGGAAAGAACGAACGGGTCGTGCGCGGCGCGCCGTTCTTCCCCCACTACACCGCCAAGGCGGGCGGCTTCTTCTTCCTGGTCTTCGGCGTCATCACGGCGATCTCCGCGGTCGCGACGATCAACCCGGTCTGGCTGTACGGGCCCTACCGCCCGGACCAGGTGTCGACCGGGGCGCAGCCGGACTGGTACATGGGCTTCGTCGAGGGCATGATCCGGGCGATGCCGGGATGGGAGATCAACGTCGGCGGGTACACCCTCGCGCTCGGGGTGCTCATACCGCTGGCGCTGTTCCCGGTGATCCTGCTGGCCATCGCGTTCTATCCGTTCATCGAGTCGTGGGCCACCGGCGACAAGCGCGAACACCATCTGCTGGACCGGCCGCGCAACCGGCCGGTGCGCACCGCGCTGGGCGCCGCGTGGATCGCCCTGTACCTGATCCTCCTGGCAGGCGGCGGCAACGACCTGGTCGCCACCCGGCTGCACCTGTCCATCAACACGATCACCTGGTCGATCCGCATCGGCGTCTTCGTGGTCCCGGTGCTGGTCTACCTCGCGACCAAGCGGATCTGCCTCGGTCTGCAGCGGCGCGACCGTGAACGGGTGCTGCACGGCCGCGAGTCGGGCATGATCAGGCGGCTGCCGCACGGCGAGTTCACCGAGGTCCACGAGCCGCTGTCGCCCAGCGAGCGGTACACCCTGACCGCCCACGAGCAGCCGGTGCCGCTCGACGGTGAGCCGCGGACCGACGCCAACGGCGTCCCGCGCCCGCTGACGCGGTCGATGCGCCTGCGGGCCCGGGTGTCGCGGATGCTGTACGGCGAGGGCGCCCAGGTGCGCAAGCCGACGGCCGAGGAGTACCGGGAGCTGCACGACGGCCGTCCGCACGCCGAGGTCGGCTCAAGCGTCGGCTCGGACGTCAGCTCGAGCGGCGCAGAGGCTCACCCACCTCGTGCATATGCGCAAGGGCCTGACGGTACGAGTCGATGATGCCCGTCTCCGTGTAGGGCAGTCCCAGCGTCCGGCAGTGGGCGCGGACCAGGGGCTGGGCGCGGCGCAGCTGGGGGCGCGGCATGCTGGGGAAGAGGTGGTGCTCGATCTGGTAGTTGAGCCCGCCGAGCAGCCAGTCGGTGACCGCGCCCCCGCGGACGTTGCGCGAGGTGAGCACCTGGCGGCGGAGATGGCCCCAGTCCCGGCCGTCCCCGTCGTACGGCATGTCCATCCCCTTGTGGTTCGGGGCGAAGGACATGCCGAGGTGCAGCCCGAACAGCGCGTGGTGGACCAGGGCGAACACCAGCGCCTGTACGGGGGACATGGCGATCAGCAGCAGCGCCGCGTAGCCGGCGAGGTGGGCGGCGAGCAGCCGCCGCTCCACGCGGCGCTCCGCGGGCGGCAGCTCCTTCAGGTACTGCCAGCCGTAGATCTTCAGGGCGATGCCCTCCAGGAGCAGCATCGGGAAGAACAGGCGGGCCTGGTTGCGGGTGAGCCAGCGGGCGAAGCCCTCCCGGCCGGCGGCCTGCTGCTGGGTCCACACCAGGGCGCCGACGCCGACGTCGGGGTCCTTGTCGACGTGGTTGGGGTTGGCGTGGTGGCGGTTGTGCTTGTCGTTCCACCAGCCGCTGCTCATGCCGACGAGCAGATTGCCGTGGAAGAGGCCGACAGCGCGGTGCAGCCGCCGCTCGCTGCCGATCTGCGAGTGTCCGGCGTCGTGGCCGATGAAGGCGGTGCGGGCGCTGAACACGGCGGCCGGCACGGCCAGGAGCAGGACCCACCAGGAGCCGCCGAGGGCGAGGACGCCGGCCGCGATCGCGGCGAGGGCCGCGAGGTTCACGGCGATCTCCCGCGCGTACCAGCCTGGTCGGCGGTCGAGCAGGCCCTCCTCCTTCACCCGCCGGAGCAGGGGTGCGAACTCCGATCCCCTGCTCCGCTGGACAGTGGCCTGCAGCATGGCGCCTCCGGTCGTCTCGTCGTGACCTTCGACGCTACGGATCACCGCGGGCGGGCGCGCTGGCGCTGGCACCCGAAGCGGCGGTGGGCCCGGTGCCACCCCTAAGGGTGGGGATAACCCCCGGTCACTCCCAGCCGGACTCGGTGCCGCCGTCACCGCCGGCGCCCGGGAGCAGGGTGCCGTCGTCACCGGTACCGGTGTCCTGCTCCGTGCCGCCGGTGCTCTGGCCCTGGTCCTGGTCCGGCTGTGCGGACGGGGAGGCGGCGGGGGCCGTGGGGTCCGCCGGGTCCTGCGGGGTCCCCGTCTCCGGCTCCGCGGACGGCTCCTGGGTCGGGTCCGTGACGCCCATGTTCGGGGGCACCTCGACCGGCTCCTGCATCGGCCGCAGTTCGAAGTCCGCCCACGGCTCGCCGTCCAGCACCTGGGCGGTGTACGCGCCCCAGATCGCCGCCGGATAGCCGCCGCCGTTGATCCGGCTCTCGCCCAGCACGCCGTGCAGCGACTTCTGGGCGCCGGTCTGCGGGTCCTGGCCGAACACCGCGACCACCGTGGACAGCTCGGGGGTGTAGCCCGCGAACCAGGCCGACTTGTTGTCCTCGCCGGTGCCCGTCTTGCCCGCGGCGGGGCGGCCGGCGTCCTGGGCGGCGGTGCCGGAGCCGTTCTCGACGACGCTCCGCAGCACCTCGGTGGTGGTGTCGGCGGCGGTCCGCGAGATCGCCCGGGACGTCTCGTGCGCCGGGAGGGCGATCTTCTCGCCGCCCTTGCCGACCGACTCGACCATGGTGCTGTCGCGGTGCTCGCCGTGCGCGGCGAGGGTGGCGTACGCCTCCGTCATGTCCAGCACGCTGGCTGTGGCCGTGCCCAGCGCGATGGAGGGCGTCGCGGAGAGGTCGGGGGTGTTCGCGGGCAGGCCCAGGTCGATGGCCGTCTGCTTCACCTTCGCCGGGCCGACGTCCTGCGCCATCTGCGCGTAGACGGAGTTGACCGACTTGTCGGTGGCAGTGGTGACGTCGATGTCCCCGTACGACGCCTGGTCCTCGTTCTCCGGGCTGTAGCCCGTGCCCCGGCCGCCGTCCACGACCTCGCGCCCGTTCTCGCCGCTGTAGAGCGTGTCGGGGCCGATCAGCGTGCCGTCCTGGGTGGTGGACCCGTTCTCCACGGCGGAGGCGAACACGAACGGCTTGAACGTGGACGCCACCTGGTAGTCGCGCCGGGTGGCGTTGTTGACGTAGGCCCGGGTGTAGTCGCTGCCGCCGTACATGGCGACGACCTTGCCGGTCTTGACGTCGATGGAGGCGGCGCCGGCCCGTGCCCGGGCGTCGGCGGAGCCGTCGCTGCCGTCGAGCTGGTCGACCAGCTGCTCGTTCACCTGGCGGGTGAGGGCCTTCTGGGCCTTCGGCTCGATGGTGGTCGTGATGCGGTAGCCGCCGGCGGCCAGCTCCTGCTCGCTCACCACGCCCTCGCTGATCAGCTCCTGGTTGACCGCCTCGACGAGATATCCGCGCTGGCCGCTCAGCCCCGCCGGGGCGGTGGACTGCTCCTTCGGCTCGGGGAACGTCAGCTTCTCCCGGGCGGAGGCGTCCAGCCAGCCCTCCTTGACCATGCCGTCCAGGACGTAGTTCCAGCGCGCCAGGGCGCGCTTCTTGTTCTCCGGGTGGGCGGACGTGTCGTACAGGCTCGGGGCGTTGAGGAGCGTGGCGAGGTAGGCGCCCTCGGCGGTGGTCAGCCGGTCGACGTCCTTGCCGTAGTACGCCTGCGCGGCGGCCTGGATGCCGTAGGCGCCCCGGCCGTAGTAGCTGGTGTTGAGGTAGCCCTCGAGGATGTCGTCCTTGCTCACCTCGCTGCCGAGCTTCACCGAGATCAGGATCTCCTTGATCTTGCGGCTGACGGTCTGCGCCTGGTCCAGGTAGTAGTTCTTGACGTACTGCTGGGTGATCGTGGAGCCGGACTGGGTGCCCTTGCCGGTGGCGGTCTTGAAGGCGGCCCGGGCCATGCCCTTCACGTCGATGGCGGGCTGCTTGTAGAACCCGCGGTCCTCGGCGGCGAGCACCGCCTCGCGGACGTTCTCCGGGACGGTGTCGAGGGGGACGTTCTCCCGGTTCACGTCGCCGGTGCGGGCCAGGACGGAGCCGTCGGCGTAGAGGTAGACGTTGCTCTGGGCGGTGGCGGCGGCGTTGGCCGCGGGGATCTGGACGCGGGAGTACGCGAGCGCGACGCCGCCGATGCCGAGCGCGGCCAGCAGCACGGCGGTCAGCAGCGTCGTACGCCAGCCGGGCAGCAGCCGGCGGACCCGGCCGCGCCGCCTCGGCGGCTGTGTCGCCGCGGGGGTGGCCTCCTGCTCCGTCTGCTGCTGCTCGTCGCTCATCATTCAAGGGTCGCTGCTGGGAGGACGTGACGCCCAAGACTGGCATGTCGGATTTGTCACATGGCGGCAGGTTGCAGCCGGTTTCGCGACCGTTGGTGATCATAACGTCACGCGGAGTGGATACCGGCCGGTGGGGCGGTCCGAACCGCCCCGCGGCCGCCCGGATAGGGTCGCCGAATGGATCATCAGCGAGTTCTGGGCGCGTTCGATGCGGAAGGCCTGCGGCTGGCCGAGGAGATGGCGGCCGTGGGCGGCGACGGCTGGGCGCGGCCCACCCGTTGCGAGCCCTGGACGGTGGCGGAGCTGCTGGCGCATGTGCGGATGACGGCCGGCCGCCTCCCCGGCATGCTGGCCGAGCGTCCCGCCCCGGCGCACGCGGAGGTCACGGCGCGGGGGTACTACCGGCCCGACGAGCGGTTCTCGGCCGGGACGAACGCGGTACGGGTGGAGTCCGCGCAGGAGCTGGCGGCGCGGGACACGGGGCACGCCGAGGCGTTCACCGCGACCTGGCGGGAGGCCGCCGGCCTGTGCGCCGCCGAGCCGGAGTCACGGGTGGTCCGCACCCGGCACGGGGACCCGATGCTGCTCACGGACTTCCTGGTCACCCGGGTCGTGGAGCTGGCCGTGCACGGCCTCGACCTGGCGGACGCGCTCGGCCGCCGGCCGTGGACCACGGAGCCGGCGGCGGACGTGGTCGAGGAGCTGCTGCTCGGCGCCCCCGCCCCGCAGGGCCTGCCGGCGCTCGGCTGGGACCGGTCCGTCTTCCTGTGCAAGGCCACGGGCCGGGCGGCCGTCACCGGGGAGGAGAAGGAACGGCTGGCGGAGCTGGAGGTGCACTGGCTCACGCTGGGGTGAGCTGGGCGCGGGGTCGTACCGGGGCGGTACGACCCCACCGTCACCAGGGGCTCGGGGCGTAGTCCTTCAGGAAGCAGCCGTGCAGGTCCTCGCCCTGCTCGCCGCGCACGATCGGGTCGTACACGCGGGCCGCGCCGTCGACCAGGTCGAGCGGGGCGTGGAAGCCCTCGTCGGCCAGGCGCATCTTGTCCGGGTGCGGGCGCTCGTCCGTGATCCAGCCGGTGTCGACGGCCGTCATCAGGATGCCGTCCGTCTCCAGCATCTCCTTGGAGCTGGTGCGGGTCAGCATGTTGAGCGCGGCCTTCGCCATATTGGTGTGGGGGTGGCCCGCGCCCTTGTAGCCGCGGCTGAACTGGCCCTCCATGGCGGAGACGTTGACCACGTACTTACGCCGGGCCGACGCCGCCGCCAGCGCCGGGCGCAACTTGCTCACCAGCAGGAACGGCGCGGTGACGTTGCAGAGCTGGACCTCCAGCATCTCCAGCGGGTGCACCTCGCTCACCGTCTGGATCCAGCTGTTCGACGCGTCCAGGTCGGGGATCAGCCCGCCCGCGTCGATCGCCGTGCCGGCCTCGATGCGCGCCAGGGAGGCGTTGCCCTTGGTCAGCGCGAGCGCCGTCACCGCGTCGGCGTCCAGGCCGCCCGCGCCCTGCCCGGAGGGCAGCGCCTTGGGCGCACCGCTGCCGAAGGCGCCCAGCACGGTCATCGCCGGCAGCTCGCCGGCGGGCAGCGGCGCGTCCTCGGCCGCGACCAGCGAGGCGTACGCCTGCGGGCTGCGGCGCACGGTCTGCGCGGCGTTGTTGATGAGGATGTCGAGCGGGCCCTCGGCCGCCACCTCGTCGGCCAGCGCGACGACCTGGGCCGGGTCGCGCAGGTCGATGCCGACGACCTTCAGCCGGTGCAGCCACTCCGCGCTGTCGGGCATGGCCTTGAACCGGCGTACGGCGTCGGACGGGAAGCGCGTCGTGATCGTGGTGTGCGCGCCGTCGCGCAGCAGTCGCAGCGCGATGTACATGCCGATCTTCGCGCGGCCGCCGGTGAGCAGCGCACGCCTGCCGGTGAGGTCCGCGCGGGCGTCGCGGCGGGCGCGGTTCTCCAGGGCGCAGGCCGGGCAGAGCTGGTGGTAGAAGGCATCGACCTCGACGTACCGGGTCTTGCATATGTAGCAGGACCGGGGCCGCTGCAGGATGCCGACGATCTCCGTGCTCGCGGTGGCCTCGAGGAGCCGGCCGGCCGTCTCGTCGTCGATCCGGTCGGCGGCGCCCGTGGCGGTGGCCTCGGTGACGGCCTTGTCGTGCGCGGTCTTGGCGGCGCGGCGCTCGGAGCGGCGGCGCTGCTTGACCGTGCGGAAGACGTGCGCGACGGACTGGCGGACGCTGATCGCGTCCGGGTGGTCCAGGGGGAGGCCGTCGAGCTCGTCGAGGACGCTCATGAAGAGCTTCAGGCGCTCGGGGTCGATCCCGGGGTGCTCGTGCTCGTCACCCGGGTACTGCTCACTCGCTGTCATTGCCCTGTCGCCTTCTGGTCCTTGCGCTGCGCATACGCCGGATCGACTGTACGGACTGGGGGCCCCTGGCACCAAACCCGTGATCACCGGATCGACCCGCGGGGGCTTCCGCGGCGGTGCCGCCGGTGGCAGGATCCCGGCGAGCCCATGGCCGGACGACCGGAGGAGCGCCGCCGTGACCGCAGACCCGCGCCTGGAGAAGATCACCCCGGCGAACGTCGACGCTGCGTGCGGGCTGCGGCTACGTCCGGGCCAGGAGCGCTTCGTGGCCTCGGTCTCCTTCTCCCTGGCGGAGGCGTACGCGTACGGGGAGACGGCCTGGCCGCGGGTCGTGGCCGACGGCGACGAGGTCGTCGGGTTCGTGATGGCGGGGTTCGACCCCGCGCACGTGGTCCCGCAGTACCGCACCTATCTGTGGCGGCTGGCGATCGCCGCGGACCACCAGGGGCGGGGGTACGGGACCTTCGCCGTCGCGGCGGTCGTCGACGAGGCGCGGCGGCGGGGCGAGCGGGAGCTGTGGACCTCGTGGGTGGAGGGCGAGGGCTGCCCGAAGCCCTTCTACACGCGCCTGGGCTTCCGCGCGACGGGCGAGGTGGTGGAGGGCGAGCCGGTGGCGGTGCTGGCGCTGTAGGGCTGTTCGCCGGCCGGTCGCGGCCGACGGCCTACGGGTGGTCGTGCCAGGCGTAGCAGGAGATACGCCAGCCGTCGGGCGTACGGACGAACTGGATGGCCTGGACGCCCGCGCCCTCGAAGGGCTCCCCGTCCAGGACGCCGGACTTGGCGTACTCCCCGGTGCGGGACGCGACCCCGTCCGCGATGTCGGTGTGCGCGGCGGTCTCCCATTCGGCGAACTCCGTGAGCCGGCCGCCGTCCGCGAGCATGCCCTCGCGGGGAGCGATGAAGTCCTCGACGCCGTAGACCGTGAGCTCGGCTCCGGTGTGGATGATCAGGCCTCCCGGCACGAACAGGCGGCGCAGGCGGGCCAGGTCGGCCTGCTTGCCTCCGCGGTTGTCGAAGGCACCGTAGAACTCCGACGTCAGGACGTCGACCTCGCGCTGGGACATGCCCCGAAGCTAGCACCCTGGGGGTACCCGGGCCCGGGCGGGTCGCCTCGCGCTGCGGAGGCCACTGGCTTCACCGACCGTCGAATCGCTCCAGCACCGCACGCACATGCCTGCTCATGGCGGCACTGCCCTGGTGTCCGGCGTCGTCGACGACCACCAGTTCCGCGCCCGGCCAGGCCCGCGCGAACTCCCACGCGGCACCGAGCGGGCAGCTCAGATCGTGCCGGCCATGGATGATCACACCGGGGATCCCGGCCAGGCGCCCGGCACCTCGCAGCAGCGCGCCGTGCTCGAACCATCCGTCATGGGCGGCGTAATGGGCGCAGATCCGCGCGAACGCCTGCACGGCGTCCGAGGCGTGGTCGCTGTAGGGAGCCGGTCTGCCATGGGGCTCCAGGGACAGGACCGCGTCCTCCCAGGCTGCCCAGTTGAGGGCCGCCCGCGCCCTCACCGACGCGTCAGGGTCTTCCAGGAGCTTCACGTAGCCGGCGACCAGGTCGCCGTCGCGCCCGTCTTCGGGCACGCCGTTCCTGAACCGCTCCCACGCCTCGGGAAAGAGCCGTGCGACCCCTCCCCGGTACAGCCAGTCCACTTCCGAACGGCCCATCATCCAGAACGCGGGAAGCACCAGCTCCGACACTCGGTCCGGATGCCGTTCGGCGTAGGCGACCGCCAGTGCCGAGCCCCACGACCCGCCGAACAGCAACCACTGTTCGACTCCCAGGTGCGCACGCAACCGCTCCATGTCGCCAAGGAGCAGCTCAGCCGTGTTGAGACGCATGTTCGTCGCGGGATCGCCCGCATGCGGCGTGCTGCGTCCGCAGCCCCGCTGGTCGAACAGGATGATCCGGTAGCGCTCCGGGTCGAATGCCTTCGGGGTGCCGGACGGACTCCCGCTCCCGGGTCCGCCGTGGACGATGAGCGCGGGCTTGCCGTCCGGGTTGCCGCGCACCTCCCAGTACACGAGATTGCCGTCCCCGGCGTCCAACATGCCGCGGTCATGGGCCTCGTGCGAGGTGAAGGCGACAGGCATGTGAGAACTCCGACTTCGGTGATCCGGTTGTTCTGGACGGTACACGCCACCCGGTCGGGGCCCCGGCCTCACCCCCGACGACCGCCGACCGACGCCGTCGGCGCGGCCGCTACCCCCGCGGCGGAGGCGCGGCGCGGGGCCGGGCGACGCGACGCGACGAGCACCGCCACACCCGCCGCGCACGCCAGGACCGCGCACAGGGGCCACAGCAGCGATGGCGCCGTGTCGTAGACCGTCGCCCCCAGTGGCGGTGCCAGGACCACCCCGCTCACCGAGACTCCCGCGTACAGGCTCTGGAAACGGCCCTGGGTGTGGGCGGGTGACTGGTCCGCGACGTACGCCATCGCCGGGGTCTTGTAGAGGATCTCCCCCGCGCTGAGCAGCAGCATCATCCCCACCGCCAGCGGGATCGCCGCGCCGCCGACGAGGAGCGCGTAGCCGAGGCCGACCAGCGCCAGCCCGAGGCCGATGACCCGCAGGGGGGCGTGGCGGCGCAGGGCGAAGGAGGCCGGGAGTTCGAGGCAGAGGATCACGCCGCCGTTGATCGCGAGCAGCCAGCCGTACACCGAGGGGTCGACGCCGTGGTCGGTGAGGAAGACGGGGAGCGTGGAGTACTGCTGGCGGTAGACCGTGTCCGTGACCAGCACGGCCGCGAGCATCACGAGCACCGCGGGACGCGCCCGCAGCGCGCTCCACAGTCCGGGCCCTCCGGTGGCCGCCGGAGCGGCGGCGGCACCACGCGCGGGGAGCACCTTCGCGGCGTAACAGGCGAAGAGCAGCGTCCCGATGCCGTTGACCACGAAGAGCCAGCCGTACGAGTAGTGCGCCGCGAGCAGCGCGCCCGTCGGCGGGCCGACCGTGAAGCCCGCGTTCGCCGCGAAGCGCATCACCGCGAACGCCTGCCGGCGGCCGCCCTCCTGCACGGTCACCGCGACGAGCGAGGCGTTGCCGGCGCGGACGACGCCCTGCGCGTACTGGGCGACCGGCAGCACGGCGTACAGCAGCGCGACGGGCGTCGCGGGCAGTGCGATCAGCCCGGCACCGGCGACGACCGCGCCGGTGAGCATGACGCGGCGGTGCCCGAAGCGGTCGCCGAACCAGCCGCCGGTGAAGTTCCCGGCGACCTGGCCGACGCCGGCGATGCCGCTGATCAGGCCGGCCCGGGTGACGGAGAGGCCGCGTTCGGCGGTGAGGTGGACGAAGAGGTAGACGAAGGTGAACGCCACCACGTTGTTGAAGAAGTTCCCCCCGGCCAGCAGCCACACGGTCCGCGGCACGTCGCGCAGCGCGCGCATCCCCCACCCCTCCCATGGCGTGAGCCACCACGCTCGCCGCCAGTCAGTTCCATTTCGGAACTGACTCTGGCATCCTGTGCTCCGGAACGTCAACCACCGCCCAGGAGAAGCCAGAGGAGCCGCCATGCCGGGCCGGACCAGCCTGGAGGACGCCGACTGCGCCATCGCCCAGGCGCTGGACGTGGTCGGGGACTGGTGGACGCTGCTGATCGTGCGCGACGCCGCACGGGGGCTGAGCCGGTTCGACGAGCTGCAGCGGGAGTTGGGGCTGTCCCGGCGGGTGCTGACGGAGCGGCTGCGGATGCTGGTCGACGCGGGGGTGCTGAGCCGCGAGCCGTACCAGGAGCGCCCGCCGCGGTTCGCGTACCGCCTGACGCCGCGCGGCCGGGGGCTGCTCCCGGTGCTGGTGGCGCTGCAGGACTGGGGCGACGCGTGGGTGCTCGGCGACGGCTCGCCGACGGCGACGGCCGGCGAGGCGTCCCGCGAGGCCGCCCGGGTGCACGGCCTGAAGGGCACGCGCGTCCCGCACCTGAGCCTGCCCGGCTCGGACGGCGAGGAGCACGACCCGGCGGCCGGGGCGACCGTCCTGTACTTCTTCCCGGGCGCCTACGCCCGCCCCGAGTCGTATCCGCCCGGCTGGTCGGGCATCCCGGGCGCACCGGGCTGCACGCTGGAGTCGTGCACGTTCCGCGACCGCGGGGCGGACTTCGCGGCGGCGGGTGTGACGGTACGGGGCGTCTCGACGCAACGCCCGGACGAGCAGCGTGCGTTCGCCCAGGCACAGAACCTGGACTTCCCCCTGTTGTCCGACGCCGCCCTGGACCTCACGGCGGCCCTGCGCCTCCCGACGTTCCGCGCGGCGGGGACGACGCGCCTGAAGCGCCTGACGCTGGTGGTGGACGGGGACCGGACGGTGCGCGAGGTCCTGTACCCGGTGACGGACATCGCGGGAAGCGTGGACGCGGCGCTGGCGGCGGCCCGGAGCTGACGCATGGCGTCGGGCTGGGCCGGGTCACCGCTTACGGGCCAGCAGCTGCACCCCCCGCGACCGGTGCCCGTTCATCGTCGCGACCTCGACGCGGTCTTCGCCCTCCAGGTCGAAGTCCGCCAGGAGAGCGCGCAGGGCGGCGAGTTCGTGATGGCGGCAGCGGGCGCCGTCCTCCGTGGTGAACACGCCGTGGACGGCGCCCGGGTCCGCGGCGTACCGGGCGCGGTTGCGGGCGTCGTCCTGGAGGAGGAGGTCGCTGACGTACAGGAGGCCGCCGGGAGCCAGGACGCGGTGCAGTTCCGCGATGAGCGCCCGCTGGTCGGCGTCGTCCGGGACGCACGTCAGCACCGCGAACAGCAGCACGGCGTCGAAGGCCGACGCCTCGCCGGGCATCGACGGCGGGGATTCCAGGACCGCGAGGCCGAGGCCCGGGTGGAGGGCGCGCCCGCGCTCGATCAGCGGGCGGGACACGTCCACGCCCGACACGTCCGTGAAGCCCAGGTCGCCCAACTCCGCCGTCAGGCGGCCGTATCCGCAGCCGTAGTCCAGGATCCGGGCGTCCGGATCCAGCTCCGCCAGCCAGGCGGGGTTCAGGGGGTGGGTGAACGTCTTCGTCGCGCCGACGCCGTCCCAGTAGCCGGTCTGCCGGCCAGAATCAGTCATACGAGCGCAGCCTAGGGCACGGCCCACGCGGTACCCGACGCACCGCGGCACAACAGCGGGCGCCCCCACGCAGCAGGTCGGTGTGGGGGCGCCCGGGTCTTCCGTCAGCGGCGGGTCACTCCGACCACCACACCGTGGTGTCGGGCGCCAGCACCGCCTCGCCCCCGCTCACCGCCGGGGTCTCGCCGCTGGCGAGCAGCACCCGGCCGGCCGGGGCGGGGATGCGGACCGGCTCGCCGGTCACGTTCGCCGTGCAGACGAACGCGCCGCGCCGCAGCACCAGAACGCCCTCCGGCGCGTCCACCCAGGCCACCGACTCGCCGGCGCCCAGGTCCGGGTGCTCGCGGCGGGTGGCCAGGGCGCGGCGGTACAGCTCCAGCGTGGAGTCCGGGTCGCCGGTCTGCGCCTCGACGCTGAGCGAGCCCCACACCTCCGGCTGGGGCAGCCAGCTGCCCCCGGGCCCGAAGCCGTACGACGTACCGCCGGTGGTCCACGGGATCGGCACCCGGCAGCCGTCGCGGAAGCCGTCCTGGCCGGCGCCGCGGAAGTACGCCGGGTCCTGGCGCACCTCGTCGGGCAGGTCGGTGACGTCGGGCAGGCCCAGCTCCTCGCCCTGGTAGACGTACGCCGAGCCGGGCAGCGCCAGCATCAGCAGGGTGGCGGCGCGGGCGCGGCGCAGGCCCAGCGCGCGGTCGCCGGCGTCGCGGATCTGCGTGCCCAGGTGCTGGTCGTGGGCGAAGCGGGTGGCGTGCCGGGTCACGTCGTGGTTGGACAGCACCCAGGTGGCGGGGGCGCCGACGGGTCGCATGGCCTCCAGGGAGTTGTCGATGACGGAGCGCAGCTCCGCCGCGTCCCAGTGGGTGCCCAGGTACTGGAAGTTGAACGCCTGGTGCAGCTCGTCGGGGCGGACGTAGTTGGCGGTGCGCTCCACCGTCGGCGTCCACGCCTCCGCGACGGCGATGCGGTCGCCGTCGTACTCCTCGAGGATCTTGCGCCAGCTGCGGTAGACGTCGTGGACGCCGTCCTGGTCGAAGAAGGGCATCGCATCGCTGCCCAGCAGCTTCAGCTGGTCGGCGCCGCCGAGGTCCGGCAGGCCCTCGGCCTTCACCAGGCCGTGGGCGACGTCGACGCGGAAGCCGTCGACGCCCATGTCGAGCCAGAAGCGCAGGATCGAGCGGAACTCGTCGGCGACGGCCGGGTGTTCCCAGTTGAAGTCGGGCTGCTCGGGGGCGAAGAGGTGGAGGTACCACTCGCCGTCCTCGACGCGGGTCCAGGCGGGACCGCCGAAGATGGACTCCCAGTCGTTCGGGGGCTGGGAGCCGTCCGCGCCCTTGCCCGGCCGGAAGTGGTAGCGGGCGCGGGCCGGCGAGCCCGGCCCCTCGCGCAGCGCGCGCTGGAACCACTCGTGCTGGTCGGAGGAGTGGTTCGGCACCAGGTCGACGATGATGCGCAGGCCCAGCTCGTGGGCGTCGCGGATCAGGGCGTCGGCGTCCAGCAGGGTGCCGAACATGGGGTCGATCGCCCGGTAGTCGGCGACGTCGTAGCCGGCGTCGGCCTGCGGGGAGGCGTAGAAGGGGCTCAGCCAGACGGCGTCCACGCCGAGCTCGGCGAGGTACGGCAGCCGGCTGCGGATGCCCTCCAGATCGCCCATGCCGTCGCCGTCGGCGTCCGCGAAGCTGCGCGGGTACACCTGGTAGATCACGGCGTCACGCCACCAGCCGGTGGCGCGGGCCTCGCCCACGGTTTCGGGCAGGGCGGTGTGCTGCGTCATACGTCGATCCCTTGGAAAGTGCGTACGGGGGATGGGAGCCGCGGGGGCGTCAGGACTTGGCCGCGCCTGCGGTGAGACCGGTGACCAGGTGCCGCTGGACCAGGTAGAAGAAGGCGGCCGCGGGGATGGCGATGAGCACGCCGGTGGCGGCCATCAGGTTCCACTGCTGGTCGTGTTCACTGACGAAGGTGGCGAGTCCGATGGGCAGGGTGTACTTGTCCTCACTGAGCATGAGTACGGAGGCGAAGGCGAACTCGCCCCAGGCGGTGAGGAAAGTGTAGAACGCCGCCACCGCCAGACCCGGCCGCGCGAGCGGCAGGACCAGCCGGTAGAAGGTGCCGAAGGGGCTCAGGCCGTCCACCCGGCCCGCCTCGTCGATCTCCACCGGGATCGTGTCGAAGTAGCCCTTCATCAGCCACGCGCAGTACGGGAACGCCGTGGTGCAGTTCGCCAGGATCAGCACCCAGTACGTGTCCAGCAGGTCCAGGCTCGCCGCGAGGTTGTAGATCGGGACGATCAGGATCGCGATGGGGAACATCTGGGTGACCAGGAAGGTCCACATCAGCTGCCGGTGGCCGGGGAAGCGCATCCGGGAGACGGCGTAGCCCGCGCTGGCGGAGACGAACAGGCCCAGCACGCAGGTGCCGATGCCCACGACCAGCGAGTTGAGCATCCAGTTGAGGAACTCGGTGTCGCCGAGCACCTTGGTGTAGTTGTCCAGGGTCATCTTCCCGGCGATGTCGCCGGCGTGCAGGAAGTCCATCTTGTCCGGGCCGAGCGAGACCCAGGCGATCCAGATGACGGGGAAGACGGCGATGAAGCTGGCGACGATCAGCGTGGCGTGCAGCGCGAGTGAGGCGCCGCGGCCGCGCTCGCCGCGGCGCAGCGTGCGGGGGGCGGGCCCGGCCTCGGCGGGGGCGGCGGCCTGCGGTGCGGCGGTGCCGCCGGCGGTGGTGGTGGTCATGGCGGTGGCAGTCCTCTCGTTCGTCATCAGGCCGCGGCCTGCTCGTTGCGGGCCAGCCAGCGCCGGTAGAAGGACACCAGCACGATCAGCATCGACAGGATGATCACGCCGTACGCGGCCGAGCCGGCGTAGTCACGCGGCTGCCGGTCGAAGCCCAGCTCGTAGGCGAAGGTGACGAGGATCTGCGCGTCCGGGGCGGAGTTGCCGAAGAGCAGGAAGATGATGATGAACTGGTTGAAGGTCCAGATGAACCCCAGCATGATCACCGTGCTGCTGATGGAGCGCAGGCCCGGCAGGGTGACGTGGCGGAAACGCTGCCAGGGGGTGGCGCCGTCGGTCTCGGCGGCCTCGTACAGCTCGCTCGGTATGGACTGCAGTCCGCCGAGCAGCGAGAGCATCATGAACGGCACACCGCACCAGGTGTTGACCATGATGGCGGCGAAGCGCTGCCAGAACGGCTCGCTCAGCCAGGCGGGTTCGGGCAGTCCGGCCCAGCCCAGCGCGGAGTTCAGGATGCCGCCGTCGTCGGCCAGGATCAGCCGCCAGGCGAACACCGTGACGAAGGTGGGCACCGCCCACGGCATGATCAGCGCCAGCCGGTAGAAGGTGCGTCCGCGCAGCTCGCGGTTGAGGAGCGTGGCGAGGGCGAGACCGATGCCGTAGTGCAGGGCGACGCACGCGACCGTCCAGAACAGCGTCCAGACGAACTGCGTCCAGAACTCCGAGGAATCGCTGCCGGTGAGGATGTCGACGTAGTGGTCGAGGCCGACGAACTCGAAGGAGTCGGGGATCTTGTTGACGCCGATGGTGCGGCCGACGTTGTCGCTGTTGGCGTCGGTGAGGGAGAGGTAGATGCCGCGGCCCAGCGGATAGGCGACCAGCAGGCCGAGCACGGCCACGACCGGCGCCACCATGGCATAGGCATACCAATGGCGGTTGTAGGACTGCTTGATTCGGCTGATCACTTAGGTCACCTTCGGGGGCTGGGCCTGGTGGATCGGGTACGGCTCCGCACGCCGGGCGGCGCCGGACGTACGGCGGGACCGCCGCGGCCTAGTCGCCGGCCGCGGCGGTCCTCACGGGTGTTACGAGAAGTCGGGGACGAGCTTCTTGAACTTCTCGGCGATGGTGTTCAGACCGTCCTGGGTGCTGGTCTTGCCCTGGAGGATCTTCGTCAGGTTCTGCCCGAAGTCGTCACCGAGCAGCGAGCTGTACTCGGCGAGCTCCGGCCGCGGCTGCGCGGACTCGGCCAGCACCTTCTGGAAGTCGGCGACACCCGGGGTCGCGGTGACCTCGGCGGTGTAGGCGGAGGTGCGGGTCGGCAGGGTGCCGTTCTTCACGGCGATCTTGGCCTGGGTCTCACCGGAGGTCATGAAGCCGACGAACTTGAACGCGGCCTCCTGCTTCTCCTTCGAGGAACCGGCGTAGACGGAGAGGTTGTGGCCGCCGGTCGGGGCGCCCGACTTGCCGCTGGAGCCGGCCGGGACGTTCGCGACGCCCAGGTTCGCCTTGTCGGCGAAGGCGGCGCCCTTGAAGACGTTCGTCAGCTCCCAGGGACCCTGGACGATCATCGCGACCTTGCCGTTGTTGAACGCGTCCATCATGTGCGCGTACGCGTCGGCGGTCACGTCGAGCTTGGCGACGCCGTCCGAGGCCAGGATGTCCTTGGAGACGTCCACGCCCTTGACGGCCTCGGGCGAGTTGATCGTGATCTTCTTGCCGGCCGCGTCCACCATGTCGGTGCCCTCGCCGTAGAGGAAGGGCAGCTCGTAGTAGGTGGCGTTGTTCAGCCAGAAGCCGTCGACGCCGGCCTTGGACTTGACGTCCTTGGCGACCTGCTTCAGCTCGTCCCAGGTGGTCGGGGGCGCGTCGTGGCCGGCCTTCTTCAGCAGCTCCTTGTTCCACATCAGGCCGAGCGTGTCGGTGACGATGGGAGCGCCGTAGGTCTTGCCCTCGTACTGGGCCTGCTTCAGCAGGGACGGGGTGATGTCGTCCTGCTTGTCCAGGGCGGCGGTGCCGTCCAGCGGGGCGAGGAACTGCGACTTGGCGAAGCCGGGGGTCCAGCCGACCTCGGCGCGCAGCACGTCCGGGGCGCCCTTGGAGCCGGCGGCGGTCTGGAACTTGTCCTGCGCCTGGTCGAAGGGGACGTTGACGTACTTGACCTTGATGTTCGGGTTCGCCGTCTGGAACTCCTCGATCAGGGCCTTGTAGGTCGGGGCTTCGTTCGTGGCGTTCGAGGTGTCCCACCAGGTGATGGTGACGGGACCGCTGGCCTTGTCGTCGCCGCTGTCGCCGTCATCACCGCAGGCCGTCGCCGCGAGCGCAAGGGTTGCGACAAGGGCGGTGGCGGTCACTACCCGTCGGGGTATGCCACGTCGCATGTGAACTCCTTCTGAGGGGAACCGCTCCTTCGCGGCGCCGGTCGCGGAGGAAGCTAACAGTTCTGCAAGGTGCGCGAAAGGCTTTGCAGACGATTTCTGCAAGGCGGATCGATCGTTACCTTCGCGTGTCCTGCACGTTGCCGCTCCGCGTCCGCGCAGCGTAGGGGCGGTGGCCTGCGCTACCGCCCCGATGGCCCGCAGCGTCTGGGGTGAGGCGGCCTGGGCCACATCTGCAAGGACTACCGCAAAGCCTTGCAAGGCTGTTACGGTGCCTCCGCCAGTACGACGGGGAAGAAGGATCGCCGCATGACGGGACTTGCCGATATCGCCACCCAGGCGGGTGTCAGCGCGGCCACGGTCAGCCGGGTGCTCAACGGCAAGCCGGGGGTCGCGGCGGCCACCCGCCAGTCGGTGCTGGCCGCGCTCGACGTGCTCGGGTACGAGCGCCCCGTACGGCTGCGGCAGCGCAGCGCGGGCCTGATCGGCCTGATCATCCCGGAGCTGGAGAACCCGATCTTCCCGGCCTTCGCCCAGGTCATCGGCGAGGCGCTGACCCGCCAGGGATACACCCCGGTGCTGGCGACCCAGTCGCCCGGCGGATCCACCGAGGACGAGCTGACCGAGATGCTCGTCGACCACGGCGTCGACGGGATCATCTTCGTCTCGGGCCTGCACGCCGACACCTCCGCGGACATGGGCCGCTACGAACGGCTGCGCGGCCAGGGTGTGCCGTTCGTGCTGATCAACGGCTTCTCCGAGCAGGTGAAGGCACCCTTCGTCTCACCCGACGACCGCGCGGCGATGAAACTCGCGCTGACACATCTTGCATCGCTGGGCCACCGCCGCATAGGGCTCGCGCTCGGGCCGGTGCGGTTCGTCCCGGTGCAGCGCAAGACGGAGGGGTTCCTGACCTCGATGCGCGAGCTGCTGTCCGTACCGGAGGGCGAGGCGCGGGAGCTGATCCAGCACTCGCTGTACTCGCTGGAGGGCGGGCAGGCGGCGGCCTCCGCGCTGCTGGACCGCGGCTGCACGGCGATCGTCTGCGCGAGCGACATGATGGCGCTCGGCGCCATACGGGCGGCCCGCCAGCGGGGCCTGTCGGTCCCGGAGGAGGTCTCGGTGGTCGGCTTCGACGACTCCCCGCTGATCGCCTTCACCGACCCGCCGCTCACGACGATCCGCCAGCCGGTCACGTCCATGGGCCAGGCGGCGGTAAGGGCCCTGCTGGAGGAGATCGGCGGCACACCGGCGCCGCACAGCGAGTTCGTGTTCCTGCCGGAACTGGTGGTGCGGGGGTCGACGACGGCGGTGCGGGCGTAGGGTCTGCCTTTCGGATCTTGCCGGGTGCGCGCCAGGCCCAGCCGGCCTGTCAGAGCGCGGCTGAGTCGCCGCGCAGGAACCCGTCGACCCGGGCGGCCGTCTCCGGCGTGAGGTCGGGCGGCGTGAGCGTCAGGACGTCACGCCGGTAGTTGCGGATCCGCAGCCAGCTGTCCGGCTGCGCCTCCGCCAGCAGCCGCAGTACCCGTTCCACCGTCGTGCGCGGGTAGACCTTGAACTTCTTCTCCCGTACGGACAGCGTGCCGCCCAGCTCCGCGAAGCCGCCCAGGCTCCGCAGGTCGAAGGTCAGGTCGATCACGGGACAGGGCTTGCGGTCCCAGGTGGTCGAGGGCATCGCGTCGCGGCCCTGGAGCCGCGCCGCGACCAGCACCTCGGTGTCCTCGTCGGCGATCTCGCAGTCGAGGACCGGGAGGGCCTTGCCGAGCCGGCCGCCGTAGCGGTCGTGGTTCAGCGAGGGGGCGCAGAACAGCACGTGGTCGAACTGGCCGATGGGGGACGGCAGCCGCACCTTGTGGTGGGACCGGCCGTCGAAGACCAGCCCGAGGCGGGGGCGGACGAAGTCGAGGAAGGCCGCGATGACGGCCGGGTCGTGGCCGGGCCTCTTGACCACGAATTCCAGACCCCGGCGCTCGTCCTCGCTCAGGACGAGGTAGTCGTAGAAGGGGCCGGGTCCGCCCGTGAAGTCGTGGAACTTCGCATACGTCCCCGCGTACCCGGGGACCGGCTCGTAGCCCGACCAGTGGAAGTCCCAGGCGCCCGCGTAGCGCTTCTCCTCCTGCGCCCGCATGACGTCGAGCAGGGGGAGGTCGGCCGCGACCTTCGCCGGCTCGGCGACAGGGGTGACCTCGACGTATCCCTGCCGCAGCTTCTCGCTGACCTTCTTCGCGAAGTGCCGCGCGGCGTGTGCCTCATCGTCGAGCGTCATGGTCAGCCCCTTGGACACGCCGCCCACCCGTCCCCAGGCCATGTGGCAGCGGATGCCGACGTGGCGGATCTGCCAGAACCGCACGACACCGGCGCTGTCCTTCTCGAAATACCGCGTCTGCGCCATCACGCCCCCTGCCACGCTCGGTCCCCCGCCCCTCGACGGCATTGACACATGATCGCCCAGCTCGGAGACTCCCCCTGCACAGGTACGCCGCCGGCGAAAGGGACGACAGACGTGAGCGACCAGCCCACCGTACGCAGGTTCGGCTCGGTGATCCGGCTGCTTCCGGAGAAGCGCGAGCAGTACCTGGCGCTGCACGCGGAGCCGTGGGAGGGCGTGCTGGAGCGGCTGCGGGCGAGCCATGTCGGGAACTACTCGATCTTCCTCCACGGGGACCTGCTGTTCAGCTACTTCGAGTACAGCGGCACGGACTACGAGGCCGACATGGCCGCGATCGCCGCGGATCCCGTGACGCAGGAGTGGTGGAAGCTCACCGACCCGTGCCAGGAGCGGCTGCCGGACACGCCGGACGGGGAGCAGTGGCTGGCGTTGCCGTCGGTGTTCTTCATGGAGTGACCGGCCCCGGCACCTCCCGTACCAGCTCCGCTATCCCCTCCGGGCAGCCGAACCGCACCCGGTCCGGGAGGACCTCCGCGAGCTTCGGGTCGTGGTCGGCGGCCGGGATCAGGCGGGCCGAGACCACCGGGTACTCCTGGCCGCCCACCACCGCGAACGCCCGGGGGTAGGGGCCGAGCAGCGCGCGTACCAGGGCGTCGATCCCGGCGTACGGCATCGTGTGGTCGATCCGGCCGTCCGCCGGGCGACGCCTGGGCCAGCGCGAGGCGGACTCCTCGCTCTGCACCGTGCCGCGCACGGTCCGCGTGGCCAGCGCCTCCGCCAGGTCGTGGCCGGCGGTGAAGTGGGTCTGCGCGACCCGGTAGAAGAGGGACGCGGAGGTTTCGCGGGGCCGCACCGGCAGGTCGTGCTGGGCGATGACCGGGCCGGTGTCCGCCTCCGCCTCCAGGAAGAACACCGACAGGGCCGTGGACTCCAGCCCCTTGATGATGGTCCACGGGATCGGGGCCTGGCCCCGGCCCAGCGGCAGCCGTGTCGGGTGCATGCCGATGCAGCCGGCGCCCTCGGCGCCGTGCAGGGCGGCGGGGATGCGCAGGACCTCCGGGTGCACGAGCCGGGACCAGCCGACGACCAGCAGGTAGTGCGGCTCCCGCGCGCGGATGGTGGCGGCGAGGGAGCGCAGTGAGCCGTCGGCCGCGGTGATGAAGTCCGCTCCCTGCTCCCGCGCCAGGTCCGCGATCGAGGAGTACCCCACCGTCGACGCGGTCTTCTCCCCCGGCAGTCCGATCACCAGCGGGACCTCGATCCGCCCTTCGAGATACGGCGCGGACGCGAAGACTCCCTCGTACGCCCGTCGGCCGAAGGTGTGGCCGGAGACCAGAACCAGACGTGTGCTCAACTTCAGGGTCCTTTCGGGAAAACGGTGCCGTGCTGTACGTCCAGGACCTCGAGTGCCCCCGTCGCGACGTCGACCGAGTACGCGACCTGGGCGATGAGCTCGCGGTCGAAGACATCGGCCAGCTCGGGGCACGAGCCGGGATCGGCGAGCAGCTCCACGCCGGTCCGGGACGCGAACTCCGTGGCGCCCGCCGTGGTGACGGCTAAGGCGCCGTGCTGGAACGGGCTCTCGATACGGGCGAGATATCCCACGTGCCCCGGGTGGCGCCGGCCCGTCGCCAGGTCGCGCAGACCACCGTCCGCCACGTCCCAGGCCACTCTTCCCGACTGACGCAACTTCCGTGCGATCTGGTTGGATTCGGCGCTTCCGGTGGTGACGATGCTGCCGCCCGCCGCGATGACAAGCGCCTCGTCCGTGTTCGCGTAGTGCTCCCGCAGCGGATACGGCGGCGGCCAGCAGTCGATGAACGACTGACGGAGCATGTCCTGGGCGGAATTGCGATGGATCAGCGCTTGCGGACCCTGGCAGCACACCGCCTCGTACAGGAGGGTGATCCTGCCGTCTGCGACGACCGGCTCCCAGAACCGATGGAACGCGGAATCGCTGAGGCCGATGGTCCTCAGCAGCGCGTCCTGGGTTCCGTACTGGATGCCGACCTCGAAGCCCTCGGCCCGGTCCATCCGGGCCAGCTGCCCCAGTTTGGCCTCGTACTTCGCCAGGTCCAGCCGGCTGATCCGGGTCTGCTGCGAAGGGAAGCAGCCCAGCGCCCGGTCCTTCACACCGAGCCGTTCCGGAGTGAGCCGGATGAAGACCCGCGGCGAGAACCGGTCGATTTCGGAGGAGATGTGTATCGAGTAGTGGAGAAACGCGGTGTTCCGGAACGCCGCGTGCGCGATCCGATGGGCTTCCACATGGTCGTTGTGGCTGTCGGCCAGGGTATGGGTGACGACCACGTCGGGGCGGATGCGATGCCGGCGCATCAAGTCCCTGACCCGTCTGACGGAATCGCCGTCGGCACGCAGCCCGCCGTCCCGGAATCCGGCGAAGACGACGTCACCGGGATCGACCCCGAGCTCCGCCGCGGCCCGCACCGATTCGCGGCGCCGCTGCGGTCCGCAGCCGTCCTCGTCGGTGAGGATCAGCAGCGACACCCGGTGGTCGAGCTCCCCGGCCTTCGCCATCAGCGCCCCGGCACCGAGCTCGATGTCGTCGGGATGCGCACCGACGGCCAGAATCCGCAGGCGGGCATCACGACGAGTCAGGTCAACCACAGTCATGCTGCCTCCTGTCCCACTCCGACCCCGACCCCGACCGGTCTACAAACCGGCGTCACGCACGTGCCGCGTCAGCGTGTCCTGGTAGTGCCGGCCCCAGGCCGAGAGCTCCCGGTCGGCGTGCGGCGACAGCCAGCCGGACACACCGCCGTCCGAGCGGCAGGACGCGGGCAGCGTCACCACCTCCTGGTCACCGGTCTCGAACCGCTGCTCCGCGGCGTCCACCTCCTTCAGTACCGACTCCCAGGGCAGCCCTTCCTCGCGCAGCCGTGCCGCGGTCGCGGCGCGTGTCTCGACGGTGCCCTTCCAGCCGCCGGTCACCAGCTCGGCCAGGGCCACCAGTGCCCTAGGTTCGAGTCGCTCGCAGGCCAGCGCGACCAGCGTCGTGTTGCCGGAGGTCTCGCTCAGGTGCTCGCCCAGCCAGCGATAGGGAAGGCGGCGCGCCGGGTCGGCGTCGGCGTGCCGGGCACAACCGCGCGTCTCCAGCCGGATGTCCGGCAGCTCCTCCGGGGCGGGACGCAGCAGCCGCGCGGCTTCGCGCCGGGCCATCCGCTCGACCAGGGCGCGCGCCCCGGCGAAGCGGCGTCCTGCCTCGACGGCATGCCCGCACCAGGAGACCGCCGTCCCGCATCCGTCCGGTCCGAGCCGTGCCTGGTCCTCCCGCCGTAGCCCGGCCGTGATCCACGAGCGCAGCGCCTCGGTACGGGTGGCGGCACTCAGGTCCCGGTGAGCGGGCGGCTGGTCGGCACCGCCGGGGGAGCATGTTCCCGGGAGGAACCCCGGGGAGCATGCCCCCAGGAGGAACCCCGCCGCCCACACCTCCCCCGCCAGCGGCGCGTCCAGGACCTCGGGGGCCGGCGGGGCGGCCTCGGCTATCGACTCCTCCGTGACGCCGAGCAGCCGCGACCACGGCCGCCACGGCCAGGTGAACGGCTGCTCCGCCGCCTCTCGTACCTCGCTGCGGCGCATCCGGATGTTGCAGCGGGACTCCACCAGCTCGACCGCGTAGCCGAGCCCGTCGTACACCCCGGGGTCCTCGAGCTCCGGTCCGCTCCAGTAGCCGGTGTCCATGGGCCGGTTGACGTAGGAGACGGCCAGCCTGATGCCGTGGTGGTCGTTGCCGGCGACGCTCGGCCGGGTGCTGTGGTCCAGCAGATGGGGCACCGGGGCCACGACCGGGATGTTCCGCTGGGCGCAGAACACCGCGATGTGCTCGTCGTCGTCGCGGGTGACATCGGGGAAGGTGCGCAGGAAGGCGGCCAGCTCCCGGGCGGTGTCGGCGGGCAGGACGAGCCCCAGCGACGGCACCCACTCCCAGGGCGCGAGCCGCACGACGGGGTGCCCCTGCACGGCGGCCTGTCTGACCCGGTAGGAGTTGTACGGCGACACCCAGAGCACGCCGAGCGCGATGGCGCTGCCCGGATACCGTTCGATCAGGGCGTGGACGTGGTCGGCGAAGCCGTCGTGCAGATGGACGTCGTCCTGGAGGACCACATGGTGGGTGGCCCCCTCGGCGACCGCCCCCCACGCCACCTTCGCGGTGCGCAACGGGCTCGGGATCCCGTCCGGTTCGGGGTCCTCGACCAGGCGCGCGCGCAGCGGCAGGCACTCCTGCGCGATGCGGTCGACGCCGGCCCGCCGCGACGGGTGGTACATGATGACCGTGCTCAGTTCGTACGTCATGGCGTCACCGCCGTCGTTGCCGCCGCCGCGTCGACGATCAGGGACTCGAATCCGTACAGCATCGCCTCCGTGGCCGCCTCGTCGATCAGGCTCGTGTCCACGGTGAGCGTCAGGGGCATCAGATGCGCGCTGCTGTACATGTGCCAGGCCAGCGAGGTCTGCGACTGGGCGCCCAGCCTCTCCCCCCACTCGATGAAGGACTCCGTCACCCGACCCGCCTGGTGTTCGCGTACGTCGGTCGTCCGGGTCCGCGCGGTCATGTCCCGGAGGTCGTTGTACCAGCAGGTGAGATCCGCGCCCGCGCCACGCTCACCGGCGTCCTTCCGCAGGTCCTCGTTGAGTACGGCCTTGTCGTAGTAGGCGTGGTAGTAGGTCTTCATCGCCGACCGGGCCGCACGCCGGGCAACGGCCTCGAAGCCGTCCTCGCCCACATCCACGATGAACAGCCCTTCGAGAGTGATCGGGCTGACCGTCTCCCGCAGATGCGGCAGGAACCGGTTGCTCACCATGACCTGCAGGACACAGCGGTCGCTCCCGGACTGCCGGGCCATCACGGTGGAGGCGGCGGCGAGCAGGATCGCCGAGGAGGGGACCTGCCAGCGGTCGCTGAGCACCTCCAGCGCGGCGGGCAGCGGCGGTGAGGCGAGCACCGCCTGCCGGAACTCCGGTGCGGCGCCCTCGCGGCGTTCGAACAGCCGCTCAGGGCAGTCGCGCAGGGCCTGCCGCCAGTGCCGCCGGGCCGCCTCGTCGCGCTTCCGGCCCTTCTCCGACGCCTGGTAGGCGGCCTCGGCCAGCGGCTGGAACCCCGGGCTGTCCTTGCGCAGCACCGCGGGATCCGCGCCGTCCAGCAGAGCGGCGAAGGTCCGGTGGACCAGCGAGAGGCCGAGCGCGTCCGAGGCGATGTGCGACAGGACCATGACCGCGTGCACGATCCGGCCGTCCACCTGGATCAGTGCGGTGCGGATCGGCCATTCCCGGTCGTAGGCGAAGCTGACCGCGTGCCACTGCTTCTCGATCTGCCGGGCCAGGGCGTCGGCCGCGTCGGCGTCCTCGGCCTCGAACACGCAGACGTCGTGCGTCCCTTCGCTGTCGAGGTGCTGGCGCATGGTCTTGTCGTCGCCGATGACGATGCGGGTGCGCAGCGAGTCGTAGACGCTCAGCAGTCCGCGTACGGCGGTCAGGGCGGTCTTGGGGGCGACCGCGGGGGCGATGGGGTGCAGCACCCTGATGTTCGTGCCGTGGTCGTCGGGCTCCATGTCGAGCATCGCGGCCCGGATCGCCCACTGCCCCCAGGTCACGGGACCCTCACCGGTCGGAGCCCCGGTGATCGGGACCGGGACGACGCGCGCGGTGTGGCCGGACACGCTGCTCAGCTCAGTGCGCACAAGTCCCTCCAGTCGCAGGTGTGGTAGTCGACGGGGTCGGGGGTACGTCCACTCGTGGCGATCGCGGCGGCGAAGCCGGGACCGACCGATAGGTCGGCGAGGAAATAGTCGTCTCCGTTCCACTGTTTCGGCGCCGGCCCGCGGGCGTCCCGGCGCAGGAACTGCAGCAGTCGGCCGCCTGCGGCCTTGGCCCAGGCCTCCTTGCGGGACAGCAGCCGACACAGCCGCGACACCCGGGTCCTGCTGTCGGGCGCGGCCTCGATCCGGTCCGCCTCGGCGGCGGCGAAGAACCGCCGGGCCAGCGCCGCCGGGTCGCCGTGCGGATGTTCGGTCTGGATGTCGACGCCGACCGCCGAGCTTGCGGTGACGGCGAGCAGCGCGCGGGTCCCCGAGCGGGACAGGTTCCACTCGCAGCCGCCGGCGGTCAGGGCCGGTTTGCCGTGCGGGCCCGTCGTCCAGCTGATCCTTCCGGCGGGCACACCGACGTACCCGGCGAGCAGCCCGCGCACGGCGGCGTGCGAGCGGAGCAGGGCGGAGCGGCGGGCCGGGTCGGCCAGCCGGGCCGCCCGGTCCCGCTCCTCGGCCGTGAGCAGGCCGTAGAGGCTCGCGTCCGGCGCCTCCGGCGCCAGATCGATGTCCCACACGGAGATCGTGGACGTGTCCATCTAGCTCGTCTCCGCCAGCCGCCCGAAGCGGTGCCAGGCCGTGACGAGCAGCAGGCTCGCGATGACCACGTTGCCGATCGCCAGTGCGGCGAAGTACGCCTTCGGCTCGTCCATGGCGCGGGCGATCAGCCCGCCCCCGACATTGACCGCGGCCAGATACGTCAGGTCGGTGGCGATCGTGATGTGGCCGCTCCTGACCTGCTGCAGCGTCATGGTGATCATGTTGATCACCCCGAAGGCCAGCCAGCTGGGGCCGACGATCGTCAGGTAGTCGGTGGCGTACGAGGACGTTCCGGCGTCGTCGCTCATGAGGCTGCCGAGCGGTCCCGCCAGCGCGAAGACCGCCACGGCGGTGACCGCGTTGACGGTGAGGATGTAGCGGACCCCCACCCGGACGAACGGCCGCAGCAGCTGCGGCTCCCCCGCGCCGAGGCTCTGGTTCATGTTGATGGCCACGGCCGAACCCAGGGCGATGCCGGGCGCCATGCTGAGCACCTGGATGGCCTGCGCTCCGCCGTAGCCGGCGACGGCGTCCGCGCCGAAGTCCGAGAGCACCCACAGCGAGGTGTAGTTCATGGCGCTGACCAGACCGAAGGCGATGGCGACCGGGACACCGACGGTGAGCAGCATGTGCACCGTCTGCGCGAACGGCTCGGCGGCCGGCCCCGTCCTGCGCAGCATCCCGGCCCGGGTCAGCAGGTACAGGCCCGTGGCCAAGGTGATCACCGAGGCGCCCGCCACGGACACCGGCACGGCGTACACGCCGAGCTCCGTGTAGTACCCGAGCAGCCACACGCCGAGTACCTGGGTGACCGCGACGGCGATCGTGATGGACGAGGCGGAGCGCGCCAGACCCCAGCCGCGCAGCGTGCCCGCGACCACCGAGTTGAGCACGGCGAGCATGAAGGACGCCGCGAGGAGCCTCGCGAACAGCACGAAGGTGTCGGTGGAGTCGGCACTGACCTCCAGGGTGTCCGCCATCTGCGGGGCGAACACCGCGACGAGCCCGGCCAGTACGGCGAAGCAGCCGAGCGCGATGCCGCCGATGCGGAAGATCGGCGGCAGCACGCTGTCGTCGGCGCCCTTCTGCCGGGCGGCGATGACCTGGCTGCTGATCTCGATGCCTTCCTCCACGGCGAGGAAGACGAAGCCGATCGGGATGAACAGCGCCCGGACGTACAGCGCGTCGTCCCCCATATGCCCGAGCAGGGCGGCGATCGCGAACTGCGCGCTGAATCCGGTGATCACACCGAGGAAGATCGGGAAGGCCAGCCGCCGCACCCGCGGACCGAGGTCCAGGGGTGCGGCAGGCGTGCTCTGGTCCTTGACGTCAGTCATTGAGGATGCGCCTCTTCATGTACCCCTGCGCGAGGTTGAGCCGCTGCATGTTCCCCGCGCCCTCCATGAACTCGAAGGCCCGGGCGTCGCGGTGCAGCTTGTCCAGGAGGGGGTGCTCGAAGCGGGCACCGGGACCGAACAGCCGCAGGGCGAACTCGGCACATTCCAGCACCAGTTCCGCCGCCTTGAACTTGGCGGCGGAGGACATCGTGCCGTCGCTCGGGTCGTTGTCGGCGCGGGCGGCGGCGGTCAGGGTCAGGTGCCGCGCCCCGAGGTGCCGCTGCCGCAGCTTCTCCAGCGCCGTGCGCTCTTCGCCGCGCAGCTCCCGGCGGTGTTCCTCGGCGTAGTCCAAGGTCGCCTTCGCGACGCCGAGGGCCATCGCGGCCACGATGGGCCGCGCCAGGCAGAAGGTGCGCATCGCGCCGGCCATGCCGCGCCGGGTGGGTGAGAGGTGCTTGCCGAGGATGTCGTCCTCCTCGACCGGCATATCGTCGAAGTGGATCTCGGTGAGCCCGAAGGCCCGCATGCCGAGGGTGGCGATCGGCGTGGCGTGGTAGCCCGGCCTGCTCGGGTCGACGGCCACGGCGACGATGCCGAGGGGTCCCGGCTTGACGCGGGCGAAGGCGACCCCGAGGTCGGCGCGCGCCGCGTTGCCGACGTACTTCTTGCGGCCCCGCATCACCTTGCCGCCGTCGACCTCCACCACCGCGTTGCTCATGTTGGTGGCGTCGGAGCCGGCCTGGGGTTCGGTGACCGCGAAGAAGGTCCAGGTGGGGCCCTTGGCGAGGCGGGTGTAGTAGCGCTCCAGCTGGACGGGGTCGGCGAGCTGCTCGGTGACGACGCCGGAGAGGGACGGGCCCGGGGCCGAGATCAGCAGTGCCGCGTCGCCCCAGGCGAGCTCCTCGTAGACCACGGCCCGCTCCACGCAGCTGTACAGATAGCTGGGGTTGCCGTCGACCATCAGCGGGTCCTGGTTGTACTCGGGCGGCAGCGACAGGAAGAGCTGGTTGTAGGCGTCGCTGACGACCGGGTTCAGTGTCTTCGGGTCGGACTCGGGCCTGTCCATCTCGAGCGCGGTGGAACGGAAGGAGCGGGCGTAGTCCCCCACCGCCGCGCGGAGACGGTCCGGCTCGGGTATCGCGTAGGACGTCATGAGCCCACCTCCGAGGTGTGGAAGATGTCGCCGAGCAGGTCGATGGCCCGGCCCAGCCGGCCGGGCTCCTCGTCGAGGAATCCGGAGGCGCCGAGCATCCGGAGGCTGGTGCGCTGCGCGTCCGCCACCGCGGTGATCGCCCGCGGCAGGCCCGCCTCGCCGTCGTGTTCGAGGAGCAGGTTCGCCTCGGCGAGATTGCCGGCGGCGTCGCCGATCATGACGCCCACCGCCGACACGGAGGACAGCGGCTGGCTGCCCCGCTTGCGGCCCGAGACGTAGGCGGTGGCGAGCCGCAGCAGCCGCTCGGCCAGGCCGACCCGGATCCAGGCGACGCCGAGGCTCCAGGGCCCGGCATCCCCGTCCCGCTCCCGCTCGTCGAGCCATACGCCCACGTCACCGGAGTCGACGGCCAGGGTGAGCAGCAGGACGGCATCCGACGGATCCGGTGCGCTGCGGGGCAGCAGCGTATGGCCGCCGGGTCCCCACCCCGCGCCGAGCGCCGAGTGCAGCTCCGCCAGGGCCGCCGCAGGGCCGGTGTCGCGGGCCAGAGCGCGGACGCGGAGCCCTAGTTCGATGTCCACCACCGGTGCGGCGGCGAGGGGTTCGGTGGTCATGGCCGGGCCTCCAGGGTGAGTGCGGGTACGAGCCGGTCCGCTGCGTGCGCGGCTCCGGCAGCGGTGAACCGGACCCGGCAGTCGTAGCCGAGCCCGTCGTCGCGGTCGGCGACGGCGAGCTCGGTCTCGGGCTGCTCGGCGTGCCGCCGCGCGAGCTCGTACCACGGCTGCAGATAGCCGGCCCGCGGCACGGGGCGCCGCTCGGCCGGGGGGATGCGGCGGATCGACAGGCCGTCCACGGGCCGGCCCGATTCGGTGCCGAGCACGAGGACGACGGCACCGGCCCGCGGGGGCGGGGTGTACGACGCCTCCGGCGGGTGCGTGGACTGCTCCATCAGTACGACGGCCGCCCGCCGGACCTGGCCGGAGGTGAGATGGGTCGCCGCCAGTCGCAGCGCGGTGAACGGTCCCGCCGCGCCCTGGTCGTTGACGCCCAGGACCAGTGGCATACCGCCCAGCCGGACGGCCAGCAGGGCTCCCGGCAGCAGCCGGGCCTGGCAGTCCGGGACCGGGGTGACCGTCACCACCATGTCCACACCGCTGTCCTCGCCGAGCTGCCCGGCGGCGGCCTCGGCGAGGTCCGCGTAGGAGACGCGCTCGCCGAGCTCCAGCCAGTCGAGGTCCTTGTGCGGGCCGTACAGGACTTCCAGGTCGAGCGCGTGCTCGTGCAGGTCGGCGGGCGTCGTACCGCCGTATCCCGGCGGGGGCGCCGGGACGTGCGCGACACGCTCCAGCAGGACCGGCATCGGGTCAGACCTCCTGGGACGCTGCGATGAAGTCGCAGACGGCGCCCACGGTCTGCAGGTGCTCCGGCTCCAGTTGCTCGGGGTCGACCTCGATGCCGTGGTCGTCCTCGAGCGTCATCAGCAGTTCGAGGACGCTGGTGGAGTCCAGGCCGAGCTCCTCGAAGAGCTTGGTCTCCGCGGTGGCCTGGCTGAGGTCCTTGCCCAGGACGCCTTCCAGCGCCTTGATGACCAGGGCCTGCAGGTCTGACCGTCGTTCTTCCACGGATGTGGTCATGTTCGTGTCTCCCGGGTATGTGGTGGGACTGGTGGGGGGGCGGAGGGATCAGGTCAGACCGGACTGGCGGTCCAGCAGGTCGTCGACGGTGTCGCGGCGCCGGACGAGGTGCGCGCGACCTTCACGGACAAGGACTTCGGCGGGGTAGCCGTGGCTGAGGAAGAGCACCGGCGATGCCGTCGGCCCGTAGGCACCCGACCGGGTCACGCCGATCAGGTCGCCGGCCGCCAGTGCCGGCGGCAGCTCGACGGCTTTGCCGAGGGTGTCGTTGGGGGTGCACAGCGGGCCGGTGACGTTCCAGGCGACCGGTGCGTCGTGGGCCGTCGACCCGACGCGGTACATCGGGAAGTTGCGGCGGAAGGGCGAGCCGATGCCGACGGCGGCCATGTGGTGGTTGGTGCCGCCGTCGCAGATCGCGAACCGTTCGCCGCGGGACTCCTTGGTGTAGCGGACCCGGGTGACGTAGAGGCCGGCCGGGGCGGCGAGGAACCGGCCGAGTTCCATGACCAGCCGGGTGTCCGGGTGTTCGGTGTGGAAGGCATCGATGACCGGGTTGAGGCCGTCCGTGAGTACCGCGACGTCGAGGTCGCGTTCCTTGGAGTGGTACGCCACCCCCAGGCCGCCGCCGACGTCGACGGTCGCCAGCTCGAAGCCGAGCTTCGCGGAGAGACGTTCGGCGAGGTCGAAGATGCCGCGGGTGTTCGCGACGATGGCGGCCTCGTCGAGGATCCGGGTGCCCATGTACGCCTGCACGCCGCGCACCCGCAGACTGCCGTACTGCAGCGCGGCCGGTTCGAGGGCCAGCAGGGTCTCCTCGTCGATGCCGAACTGCCGCGGCTTGCCGCCCATGGTCAGCCCGCCGCCCTTGAGCTCGAAGGCCGGGTTGACCCGCAGCAGCACCTCGGCGGTCACCCCCTGGTGCCGGGCCTCTTCGTCGATGACGTCGAGTTCCGGCAGCGACTCGGCGATCAGGCAGGCACCGGCCTTGAGGCTGGCGGCGATCTCGTCGCGGCTCTTGCCCGGACCGAGGAACAGCAGGCTCTCGCCCCCGGCGCCCGCGCGCTGCGCCGTCGCCAACTCCGCCATGGACGACAGCTCCAGCCCGGCGCCCAGCTCCAGCAGCGACTGGGTGATCGCCAGATTGGGGTTGGCCTTGAGGGAGTAGAAGATCCGGATGGCCGGGTGGAGCCGGTCGCGCAGGCCCTGGTACTGCTCGCGCAGCCGGTCGCCGTCGTAGAGGTACAGCGGAGTGCCGTACTCCTCGGCCAGCGCGGACAAGGGGATCCCCTGGATGTGCGTGGCATGGATCATCGTGGTTCTCCGAACTCGGCGAGGCGGTCGGCCACCGTGGCGTCCAGGGCGTCGACTTCGGCCTGGACGGCGGCGACGAGCATGAGGTAGAACCGGCCGTCGGCCGGCGTGTCCGTGGCCGGCTTGTCAGTGGCCGGCGCGTCCGTGGCCGCGAAACCGGCGTTGACTGTGGCGTAGTTGTTGACGAGGGCGCCGCGGCCCGTCTCGCGGCGGAACAGGGCGTCGCCCAGCGCGTCGGCCAGGCGCGCGAACCCGACCGGTGCGGGCATCCGCAGGTCGTACTGCCGGGCCACCATCACCGAGCCGGCCGGGACGCAGGTCTCCTGCACCCGGGTCTGATAAGTCGACATGTTGTTACGGGCATTGATCTCCAGCAGCGGCAGCAGGGACCCGTCCCCGCACACGATCGCGTCGACTCCGACCGGCCCGTGATAGCCGTCCTCGGCCAGCCTCCCGCCGATCCGGTGGGCGGTGTCCTCGATCTCCGCCACCTGCTCCGGCGTGAGCCGCGCCGGGAAGCGGTGCCCCTTGTGCACACCGCCGTCGGTCAGCGCCTCCTTGACGAAGTCGAACCGCACCGAGCCGTCCCGGCCCACCGTGAAGTGGTAGTTGAGGTCGGCGGCCTTGTCGGCCCAGACCTCGACGACCACGGACAGCCGGTCGTCGCCGGTCCGCTCGGCCCGTCTGCGGATCATCCGCGTCAGCTGTTCGAGGCGCCGCACCCGGTCCGCGACGACGATCCCCTTCCCGGAGACCCCGTACGCGTCCTTGACCCCGACAGTCCGCCCCTCCGCCAGATGCGCGGCGGCCTTCTCCAAGGCCGCCTCGAACGCGGCGACCGACTCGCACTCCCAGCCCTCCGCCAGTGGGATGCCGAGCTCGGCGGCCGCACGGCGGCTGTAGATCTTGCTGTTGACCCGCTTGGACACAGCGGCGGACGGAAGGGCCGGCTCAAGCCCTGCACGTCGGCAGAGCTCCTCCTCCGCCTCCGACATGCCGTGCGGAAGCAGCCGGGGAGCCCCCTCCAAGGCCCGCAGGCGCTTGATCAACTGCTCCGAGTCGAGCGCCTCGTGGGTCACGGTGACCGCCGGACGGCACTGGTCGGTCACCTCGACCTGCGGAAGAGCAAGGCCGAGGCCGCGCAGGTAGTCCAGATACCCCGGATCCGGTGCGGTCTTCAGGATCACGTGGTCGTCCACACCGCCCAGCAGCAGCGCCAGCTCGTCCATCCGGGCCACCACGGCGGAGGGCGCGTTGTCGCCCACGGTGGGCACACCGCTCTCGCCGTGCGCCCATTCCCGCTCGACCTCGACGTTGCCGAGGAGCACCAGCGGAGTCGACATGTCGCCGGTACAGCCGAGTCTGACGCCGCTCATGAAATCCAGCGACCGGATGTCGGTCATCTCATCCCTCCCAGTGCCCAGTGCTTCCAGCGACGTCCGCTGCCGGTCCGTACCGGCCCCACTCACGTGACCACCTGCTCCCAAGGGGGTCCGGGGGCGCAGCCCCCGGAACCTGTTTCGACGCGCACCCCGCGGGAGGCGTTCAGTGGCGGAACACGGCCGCCGCGAACGTGGCGCCGAGACCCACCACGGCCGTCAGATAGAAGTCCCCGGTACGGAGCTGGGCGCTGTCCCGCAGGCCCGCGAAGTTGACGAAGGGGTCGGCGCAGAACGAGTGGCCGAGCAGCGGCACGTTGTCCAGGTAGATCCGCGACCGCGGGTAGCCCAGCAGCTTGGCGGCGCGGGCCCAGGAGATCCGGTTGACGTTGTGCGGCAGGATCCACGCCAGGTCCTCCAGCTCGATCCCCGCCGCGTCCACCGCCTCCCTGATGACCGAGGTCAGCATGTGCGGGTACTGGCGTTCGAATTCCTCGCCGTGCGGGGCCGGGAGGTCGACGTTGTAGTACTCGCCGTAGGTGCGGGTGACGTAGCTGCGCAGGACGTCCCCGCTGCCCCGGGCCGAGACCAGGCAGGCGGCCGAGGACTCGCCCATCACGGTGGTGCCCGGGAGCATCTGGGACCGGTGCCACAGGGCCTTCTCCCCGGTGAGGACCAGCGCGAGGGCGTCGGGATCGCCGTCCTCGGCGAGGAGTCGGCCGGCCAGGTCCACGGCCGCCAGCCCGGACGCGCAGGCCTGCTGCGTCACGGTGAACACCTGGGCGTGCGAGAGACCGAGTTCGTCGACCGCGGCATGGACCGGGTTCTCGGAGGCACGCGCGCACAGCGGGATGGTGCGGGCGCTGACCACGTACGACACGCGGTCCTCGTTGCCCTTCAGGCCCGCCAGCTCCCGGGCCGCGGAGACGATCTGGTCCCGCAGGTCCGCGTCGGGGGCCAGCCGGACCTCCTTCAGCCCGAAGTAGCGGTGGAACAGCGCCAGATCCCGGTCGCTGAGGCGGAGCCTCGGCGCCATGTCGGCTATCGGGACCGCCTCGGGTGCGAGATGCGCGGCGACCTCGATCAGTGCGGTCATCGGGGACCCTTTCCGGCCTCGGACAGGCGAACCGCCGCCCGTTTGTCTCTCGTGGTCAGCCCTGTGAAGGCGAACAGCACCCGGCCGGCGGCGTCGACCGCTTCGCACCGGGACGGACTCTGTGCGTAGTGCAGGCCGACGGGCCCGAGAGCGGCGTCGTTGCCGCCCGTGTACACGTCGAAGCGTTCGAAGCCGACGGGTACGGGCACCGCCGGTTCGGCCTCCGCGCGGGAGGTCGCCGCGGTGGCGCGCAGCAGGCTGTCCATGGCCAGCGCCGGCAGCAGGAACTCCCGCAGCGGGCCGAGCCGGCCGGGCGGCGGCAGGTGCAGCCGAGCCGAGCCGCCGCTCCCGTACGTCCGCGGATCGCGGACCGAGTCGAAGATGCCGCTGACCCGTACCGGGGAGTCCGGCAGGGCGTACGGGTCGACGGCGGGATCCGCGTCCGGCCGGACGGGCAGGGTCGCACGGCAGCCGTCGTACGAGCCGAGCAGCACAGTCATCCGGCTGTACTCCTGGGCGGGTATCACGCCGCGCGGCGGGCTGCTGACGACGACGTCCACCCGGTCGTCCGCGCCGTGCGCCGTCACCACCAGCCGGCGCGGCCACTGCTCCTCGGCCGCGCGGATGAAGCGCGAGAACACCGCGTCGGTGATCGCGACAGGGCGCCCCTTGCCGACGACGGCCGCCGCCTCCGCCGCGAGCTCCATGATGAAGGTGCCGGGCAGTGTGGGCCGTCCGTCCACCCGGTGGTCGCGCAGGTACGGGTGGACGTCGAGCGGCAGCTCCAGCTCCCACACCGCCGCCCCGTCCGGCTGTCGTACGGGCTCGCCCTGGACGAACGCCCCGCACAGCTCTCCCGCCGCGCGCAGGGCGGGCGCGGTGGCGGCGAGCATGCGCCACTCGGTCTCGCCGAGCCAGACCGTGGTGAGGTCGTCGGTACGGCGGCGGGTGAGTTCGGTGCCGAAGTAGCGGCGGCCCAGGTCGTCGTCGAGCTGGGTGAAGTTGTCCTCGCGGGCGAGGTACTCGTCCTGCACCTGGGTGTGGGTGACCATGCCCGTCTGCGCCCACAGCCCGGACACCAGCGCGTGCGCGTCCTGCCCGGCGGCGCGCGCGTGCGCGGCGGCCTGGGTGAGGTACTCGTTGGCGGAGATGTAGTCGGCCTCGCCGGGGCGGGCCACGACGGTGGTGACGGAGCTGATCGTCAGCCAGAGCGCGGGTTCGTACGCGGCGAAGGCGTCGCGCAGGTTCAGCCAGCCGCGCACCTTCACGTCGCGGACCGACCGGAACTCCGCCGGGGTCTTGCGCCGCAGCGCGGACGCCCGTTCCACACCGGCGCCGTGCACGACGACGTCGGCACCGCCTATCTCGTCGGCGATCCGGCGGACGGCTTCAAAGTCGGTCACATCGCACTGTCTGTAGTGCACGCGGTGCGTGCCGTAACGATCCTGCAAGAGCTTTACGGTGCGGGTTCGCTCGACGGCCTGCAGCATACGGTTGTACCGCCGGTTGAGCGCGGCGATCTTCTCCCCGGGGTGCGCGGCCATCAGCCGGCGCAGCGCGGTGGGCCGGTCGGCGGGCAGCTCCTCGACCTGCTCCGGGCCGGAGCCGAGCAGCCAGATCGCGGCGGGGCCGGAGCGGCGGGCGAGCTGGTCGACGAGTTCGGCGGTGATACCCCGCCCGCCGCCGGTTGCAATGATCACGGGGGCGGGCGGGAGTTCGCGGCGGGCCGGGCGGGCCGGCTCAGGGGTCAGGACGGTCTCGTGGCGGCGGCCGTCGCGGTAGTACGCCACGCCGAGGTGGCGGTCGCGGGCGGATTCGCCGGCGAGTTGCGCGAGGGCGGCGTCGAGGTCGCCGGAGTCGGTGACGACCGCGTAGACCAGGGCGTCCGGGATGTCCGCGGTCAGTGCGCGGACCAGTCCGGTGAACAGGCCCGTGGTCGGACGGGACTCCTGGTCCAGGACGAGTACGGCGAAGGATCCGCCGTACTCGATCCCGTCCGCGCAGTGGTGCGCGGCGGCGAACGCCAGCTCCTGCAGGGGCAGTGCGCCGGGTGCGGCGGCGTCGAAGACGACGTGGACGTGGCGGGGACGGCGGCCGGTCACGAGGGCGCCCGGGTCGTCGGCCGGGGTCTCGCCGGGGGTGAGGACCGTGCAGCCGGCCGGCGCGTACGCCGGGACGTTGGTGAGCACCAGGGTGTCCGGGCCAGGTGCGGGCAGCGCCGCCCGCACCTCGGGCCGCTCCAGCCACCGGGTGCGCATGACGTACGGGCGCAGCTCGCCGAGCTCCGGCGTACGCGGCGCGGGTGCGCACAGCAGGGCCGGGGTGCCGGGGGCCCGCGGGGCGAGCAGCACCGGGTCGTCGGCTTCGCGCAGCGCCCGGTGCAGGGCGAGCAGGCCCTCGGCGCCGTGCACGTAGCGTGGGGTCGTCGGCGCCGCGTCGGCCTGGCGTCCCTCGGCGAGGCGCAGTTCGCCGAGCGGGGTGAGGCCCAGCGCCTCGGCGGTGGAGCGCCGCATCAGCACGACGCCCGCCACCGCTTCGCCGGACTCCCGCTCGTCCGGGGAGCGGACGAGTTCGGCACAGCCGGCCACGCCCATCACGATCGCCGCGTCCAGGGAGCCCGCGGTCAGCTCGCGGCAGGCGGCTGCGAGCGCCGCGTGGCTGGAGTCGGGGCCGGCGTCCAGCGTCATGTTCGGGCCGTGTACGTCGAGGAGCTGGGCGACCCGGGAGGCGATGATGTTGGGCATGAGCCCTGGCAGCGAGTCGCTGTTGGCCTCGGGGGCCAGCGTGCGCGCGGCGGCGCCGAGGGCCGTGGCGGCGGTTCCGGCGGAGCGGTTGGCGATGTCGTCGAGGTACGCCCGCAGGGTGCACGCCATGGCCTGGCGGACCTGCCCGGAGTGGCCGACGTAGAGCCCGGTGCGGGCCGCCGTCGCGGGCTCCTTCAGCCACTCGCCCCGCAGGTCCAGGGCGCAGCGCAGGGCCATCAGCTGGCTGAGGTCCAGCCGGGCCAGCACGGCGGGCGGCAGCCGCACCTCCAGCGGCGCGGGTACGGGGAAGGTGTCGCCGAACACGGCCGCCCCGCCGCCCGGTTCGGTGGCGGTGGAGGCGACGATCACGAGGGGGTCGGCGGCCGGCGCGGCGTCCTCGGGTGCGGCGGCCTGCGGCCGGTCGCCGAGGTCCTCGCGGGCGGCGGCGCGCGGCCGGTCGCCGACACCCCCGGGCGCGGCGGCGCGCGGCCGGTCGCCGAGGATCAGGTGCGCGTTCGTACCGCCGAAGCCCATCGCCGAGACCGCCGCGGTGCGGCCGTCCGCCGTGGCGGGCCAGGCCCGTGACACCTGGGGGATGTCGACGGCGTCCGACGCGGGTCCGGAGAACAGCCGCTGGGCGGGGATCACCCCGTGTCGCAGGGCCAGCAGCGCGTGGACGACGTTCACCGCGCCCGCCGCCCAGCCGGTGTGCCCGATCAGGGACTTGTTGGAGGTGAGCGTCCACCGCTTGGCGGGGGCGGCGGTGGTGAGGGCCTCGATCTCCGCCTGGTCGCCCGCGGAGGTGCCGGTGGCGTGGGCCACCACCCAGTCGATCTCCTCCGGAGCGACGCCCGCCGCGTCCCAGGCGCGCTCCAGCGCGATCCGCTGACCGGCCGGGTTCGGGGCGTACACGGCCTTGCCGCGGCCGTCGGAGGAGCCTCCGAAGCCCAGGACGAAGCCCAGCACGGGATCGCCGTCCGCGACGGCGCGGGCGTAGGTCTTCAGCGCCACCACGGCGGCGCCGTCGGAGAACAGCACGCCGTCCGCGCCGGTGTCCAGCGAGCGTACGAGGCCGCCCTTCGCCAGCCCGTCCAGCTTGGAGAACAGCACCATGGTCTGCGCGTTGACGGAGTACACGCCGCCGCACAGGGCCAGGTCCGCCCGTCCCTCGCGCAGCGCGCGCATCCCGAAGTCGAAGCTGTACAGCGACGAGGAGCAGGCGGTGTCCACCACGACGGTCTCCGCCGGTTCCACCAGACCGTCGAGCGCCTCGCGCACCACCCGGTACGGGGCCGTACGCGCCAGGTCGGGGTCCCCGGCCGGATACAGCCCGGCCAGCGGATCGGCTTCGCCCGTGAGCAGCCCCCCGGCGCGGCGGAGCAGACTCTGCTCGGCCGCGTGTCCGCCGTCGGCGGTCATGCCCACCGCGGCGAAGGTGCGCACCCCGGCACCATGGTGCACGCCCTCCAGCGCCTGCAGCACGCCGTGGCGCAGCCACCGTCCGCTCAGCTCACGCCCGTTCCCGTCCTCGTCCGCCAGCGCGGGGTGCGGGCGGAACGGGGCGATGCGGGGGTCGGTGCCGGCGGTGTGGATGAACCCGGCGGTCCTGGTGTACGTCTTGTCGGGCGCCGCCGGGTCCGCCGACCACAGGGCGTCGATGTCCATCCGCTCGCCCGGCTCGCTGAACTGCGGCTCGCGGTCCCGGAGCAGTTCCCAGAACTCGTCCGGCGAGCTGGCACCGGGGACGGCCAGGCCCATGCCGACCGCCACCACGGCGTCCGGGGCGGGCTCACCGGCGAACGCCGGCAGGGAGGCGGCGTTGCGCAGGGCGGCGTCGCGGCCTTCGGCGCGCAGGGCGGCGACGACCGCCTCGGCGGTGGCGCGGTCTCCGATCTCGACGAGGTAGCGGCCGGCGCGCCCGCGGTCAGCCATCGGTCGGCTGGCCCGCGCCGCTGGTCTCGGCGATCAGCCGGGCAAGTCCGGCGAGGTTGGACTGCAGGGCGAACCGGGTGTCGTCGACGACGTGGTGCAGGTCGAACCGGTCGGTCAGGGTGCCGAGGATCTCCATCCGCTTCAGCGAGTCCACACCGAGGTCGCCTTCGAGGTCGGCGTCGGGGTCCATCGCCTCGATGGGGTAGCCGAGGCGGTCGGCGTAGATCTGCTGGAGGGTGGCGACGATGGCGTCGGGGGACTGCGGGGACGGGGGCTGTGCCACGCCGCCGGCCTGCGGGAGCGGGGCTACACCGTTGCCGTGCGGGAGCGGGGCCTGTGCCACACCGGCGGCCTGCACGGCCGGGGCGGCTTCGAACGGTACGGCGGTGTGCGGCACGACGACGGGCGCGGCCGGGGCGACCGAGGGCGCCGGGGCCTGCTGCGCTGCCGGAGCCGCCGCGGGCGCCACCGGTATCGGCGCCTCCGCGTCGCCGTCCGTACGCAGCCACCGCTCCGCCGGCGTCGCGGCGCAGCCCGTGGCGGCGGTGACCAGCTCGCTGAGCCCCGCCCGGCCGCACTCCACGACCGACTCCAGCCCGTACGACTGGAGTTCGCGCAGCGCCGCGAGGAAGTCGACCGGCCGGGTCAGCTGCGCCACCAGCATCGCCGTCAGGTCGGTGTCGTCGCTGACCAGCTCGCCGAGCGCGGGCGAGTAGAGCCGGGTCGCGGTCGGCCGGAGGGGGATGTCCGCGATCGCCGCGGCGAACTCGGCCTGTGCCGAGGCCAGCAGCGGATTGTGGAACGGGTACGGCGCGGGGAGCCGCACCGCCCGTACACCGAGCACGTCGGCCAGCGCGGCGAGGATCCCGAGGTCGGCCTCCGGACCGGAGAGCACCGTGTGCCGGGGCGCGTTGACGACGGCCAGCCGCGCGCCGGGCAGTTCGGCGGCGCCGAGCAGCGCTCCGGCCCGCCGGGCGGACAGGGTGACCGCGAGCATGCCGCCCGCACCGGCCGCCGAGTGCTCCAGCGCCCGCGCCCGGTGCGCGACGATCCGCGCGCCGTCGGCCACGCTGAGGCAGCCGGCGTGCACGGCCGCGGCCATCTCGCCCATGCTGTGGCCGAGTACGACGTCCGCGGGCCGGCGCCGGACGACCTCGGCGGCGTACACGAGGGCGGCCGCGAAGATCGCCAGTTGCAGGGAGAACGGGTCGGAGGCCGACAGCTGGCGGGCGTCCGGCGCGTCCGGGTCGGCGAGGAGGGGGGAGATCGCGGGGCGGCCGAACTCGGCGGCGACCGCGTCGACGGCCTCCAGCACCTCCGCGACCGGGGCGCTGCGCGGGCCGGCGAACACCCCCGGCCGGTAAGCGCCCTGTCCGGGCAGCAGCAGGGCGGTTCTCAAGTCCATTCCGACTCGCTTTCGGGCACGGTGCACGGTGCTGAAACTCAACAACTGTGGAACGTCGAACGCGTTGCGGCGGAACTCCAAGGGCCGGCCCATGACCGGTCGGGACCGCACACAGGTCTAGGCCACTTGGCGCGGTCAGACTACAGAGATTCCCGGCTCACGCAACAGGTCTAAACCGGTTGCCCACTGCAACAACTCCCCCGTCTGCCCCACGTGTTGGCCGGATCATGTCGGTCGAGCACCTGGGCGGACGTGCAGCGGAGCACGCGGAGCATCAGCTTCCGGAACGCCCCTGAAGCGCGCCGGGACCCTTGCCCCGCCGCCCGTGCACGGGAGCGCGAGGGGCCGGTGAGGGCCGTCGGCCGAACCGGCCGGGAGCAGCCCGCGCCCGAGTCCCCGATCACCCGACATCTGGCCGGATCCGCCCCGGAACGCCGCGCGGCCGCTAGATGACCCTGATGGTGCCCGACGGATCCGCACCCTACGATGCCCTGACTCGGTAGACCGGGTGATCACGCCGCCGCTCGCCGCCCCTCGAAGGGAATCGCTCACATGCCACAGATCGAGCTGGGCAGAATGAACGCCGAAACGGAACGCGGATTCGTTCTGTTCATGGTCGGAATGCGATTCAACAGCCTGTGGAAGATACACAAGTGGTGGCCGGCGCTCAACGCCATGCCCAAGATGCTGATCGAGCTCGCCCAGGACCCCGAACTCGGACTACTGGGAACCCGGTTCAGCCGCCACCGGCGCACGATCACGGTCATCCAGTACTGGGAGAGTTTCGAGAAGCTCATGGAATTCTCCCGCTCGGCGGAGCAACAGCACCGCACCTACTGGAAATGGTTCAACTCCAGCGTCGGCAGCAACGGAGACGTCGGCATCTGGCACGAGCTCTACCGCATCTCCCCCGGCTCCTACGAAGCCCGGTACGTCAACATGCCCGTCTTCGGCCTGGGCGAGGCGGTCGGCCACACGCCGGGGCGGTCCGCCGACCCGGCGTGACGGGCGCCGGGGGGGCGGTCCGCCGGCCCGGCGCGACGGGCGCCGGTCATCATGCCGGGTGTTCGGATCAGCGTCCGGAGATCACCCTGAGAGCGTCGAGGTCCTCGATCCGACGCCCGTGCACGGGCGTCCGGGGCCCGGCGACGGCGAGCGCGGGCATGCCGGCGGCGCGTGCGGCGAGCAGTCCCACCTCGGAGTCCTCGATCACCAGACAGCGGGCGGGATCGGCGTCGAACCGGCGCGCCGCGGCGAGGTAGCCCTGCGGGCTCGGTTTGCCCTGGGCCACGTCGCCGGCGCAGACCAGCAGCTCGGGCACGGGCAAACCCGCCGCGGCGAGCCGGGAGTACGCGACAGGCCGGGTGGCGGACGTGACGACGGCCCAGGAGCCGGCGGGCAGGTCCGCCAGCAGCCGGCGGGCGCCGGGCGCCGGCGCCACATCCCCGGAATCGGCTACGGAAACCTCGTCGAACCAGGCCAGTTCGGCCTCCGCGTCGGCGTGCGGAACGAGCTCACGGATGAAGTCGATATCGCGTCTTCCCTGCGAGACGCGGACAACGGTGTCGGGGTCGAGGGCATGCCGGTGCGCCCATCGGACGGTGTGCCGGTGAATGGCGGGATCGGAATCCACCAGGGTGCCGTCCAGATCGAAGAGGACGGCCTGTATTTCGACGAAGTGGTGCCGGACCTGGTCCGGATCGGTGAATTCCGCGGTGAGCGGCTGACGCGCCACTGGTGTCGCCTGGGACATGTACGGATGCATCCGTTCGACGAAAGCTTGACTTCCGGCTGACTGCGGGGAATGGGGAATACGGGGTGATGACAGCGCGCTGGGGGCGGCGAGCGGCGGTCATGCTACCCGACGCGGACGACGCGCCGACGCGGGATCCCGCCAACACCCCCTGCCCCACGGCCAGTCCACGCGGCGGCCCTTCAGGGCGACCCGCACACCCGCAGCCGTACGGCGTCGCCGCGCACCGCGACGGCCGCCCCGAACCCCGGCGGTACCGGCACCTCGGCGAACGCCCAGCCCGGGGGCCTGCCCGTGAGCCCCACATGGTCGGTGGCGAGCCCACGGCCCAGTCCCGCGCCGGTCCCCTTGAGCCATGCCTCCTTGCGCACCCACACCCGGGTGAATGCGTCCCGCCTCCTCTCCGCCCCGCGGATCTCGGCCTGTTCGGCCGGATGCAGCAGCGGCAGCACGCGCTCCACGGCAGCCGCCGAGGCGGAGCGCTCGACGTCCACCCCCACCGCGACCGCGGCCAGCGCGATCAGCACCAGGTCCCCACTGTGCGAGAGGGAGAACTGCGGCACCCCGTCCCCCGCCAGGGCCGGCCGGCCGTGCGGTCCGCCGCAGCCGGGGCACGCCTCGCGGACGAACTCCAGGTCGGCGGGCGCCCGCCCCACGGCGCCGGCGAGCACCCGGCGCAGCGCGGTGTGCGCCACGACGTAACGGACGCGGTCCGCCTCCCGCAGGAAGCGTGCGGCCCTCGCGCGCTCCCGTTCGTCGAGCGGGCCGAGGCCGGCGGGAGCCGGGGTGCCGGGCGTCAGCCGCAGCAGGTGCAGCCTCACCTCGCCGTCCGCGACGGTCGCCGGTTGCGGAGTCGGTCGGTCGCCGGTCGTGGGAGTCAGCGGGCAGCCTCCTCGACGTGTTCCCCCGCGGGGTCGACCCGGACGGTCCTGACATCCCGGGAGAGCAGCGAGAGCAGCGTGACGCCCAGCAGGATCGCGCCGCACGCCGTCATCGCGTCGCGTACGCCCAGAACCGCGACGGCCGGCCCCGCGAGCAGCAGGCCCACCGGCTCCATCACGCTCGACCCCAGCGCGTCGTAGGAGCTGACGCGCGACAGGGCCCGCGTCGGCACCTTCACCTGGACCGTGGTCGCCCACAGGACGGCGATCATGCTCATCCCGATGCCGTTGAGCACCATCGCCGCCATCACGGCGCCGAGCGGCGCGCCGGCGCCCAGCAGCAGGAACGGGGTGGGCATCGTGACGGCGGTGGACACCACGCCCGCGAGGATCGTGCGCCGGGGCCGCCACTTCATCGCGACGACCACACCGGCCAGCATGCCCGCGGACTCGCAGGCCAGCAGCCACGACCACGGCCTCGCCCCGCCGAGGTCCACGACGGCCAGCGCCGGCCCCACGACCGCCACCGCAGCCGTGTACGCCATGAAGTGCAGCGAAGACTGCAGGACGACGACCCACAGCCACTCGCGCCGGGTGAACTCCGCCCATCCGTCGCGCAGATCGGCCACGAAGCTGTTCCCCGCCGGCGGCTCCGCCCGCGGACCGCGGGTGCCGATCAGGGCGAAGGGCAGCGCGGCGACGACGAACACCGCGCCGCACACCAGCAGCGCGTCGCCGCCGCCGACGGCCGCGACGAGCGCCCCGACGGCCACCACGCCCAGGATCCGGGCGACGTTGCGCACCAGCCCGATCAGGTTGTTCGCCGCGTGCAGGGCGGACGCCTCGACGAGTTCGGGGACGATTCCGGCCAGCGCGGGATTGAGCACCGACGCGCCGACGCCCGCGACGGCCGCCGCGAGGCCGGCCGTCCACCAGGGCAGCCAGCCGGTGGCCAGGATCACGCCGACCAGCGTGAACGCGACCGCCGACAGGCCGAGGCCCACCACGATCACCCGGCTCCGCCGGTACCGGTCGGCCACCACGCCGCCGGCGAGCATGAAGACGAGCATCGGCACCGACTCGCAGGCCATCACGACCGACAGCCGGGTCGGATTGCCGCCGGGCGCCTCCAGCACCCCGAACGCGACGGCCGCGGGCGCGCCGACGGTCCCCATGACCGCGAGGAACCGCCCGACGAGCAGGAAGACGAAGCCCCGGTCGCGCAGCAGGTCCTTCTCGCCCATTCCGGCCCCCACCGTGTACGGACGGCTGAATTCGCGCCGCTCCCCGATTAAGCCAGCATGTCCTGGCCTTGACAAGTGGATTGGTCTGGACCAAGGTTCCATAGCAGCCCCACCTGTCACGCACCTTCCCCGTTCCCGCACGGCCGAGGGAGACCCCCCATGCGTAGAACCCCGGGCCTGTTCGCCACGCTGGCCACGGCGTTGGCCGCACTTCTCGCACCGTCCGCCGCCGTGGTCCTCGCCTCCCCGGCCACCGCGGCGACACCGTCGGCCGTCTTCGCCAAGACCGCCGACTGGGAGACCGGTTACCAGGCGCAGTACACCGTCACCAACACCTCCGCCGCGACGATCACCTCGTGGCGGCTGGAGTTCGACCTGCCGTCCGGGACGAGCGTCGGCACGTACTGGGACGCCCTGCACACCGCGAGCGGCAGCCACCACACCTTCACCAACCGCGAGTACAACGGCACCCTCGCCCCCGGCGCGAGCACCACCTTCGGCTGGGTCTCCGCGGGTACGGGCCTGCCGGCCGGCTGCACCTTCAACGGCGCGTCCTGCGCGGGCGGCTCCGGTGGCGACACGACGCCGCCGAGCGTTCCGGGCGGGGTCTCCGTGGGCTCCGCGACCAGCTCGTCCCTGACCGTGAGCTGGGCCGCCTCGACCGACGACTCGGGCTCCGTCGCCGGGTACGAGGTGTCCCGCGACGGCGGCAGCCCCGTGACCGTGACCGGCACGTCGTACACGGCGACCGGGCTGGCCGCGAGCACGTCGTACGCCTTCCGCGTCCGCGCCAGGGACGCCGCCGGCAACCTCTCCGCGTACAGCGCCGCCGTCTCCGGCACCACCACGTCCGGCGGTACGCCTCCCGGTCCCGGGGGCGTACGCACGGCGCCGTATGTCGACATGGGCGCCTGGCCGACGCCGAGCATGCCCGAGATGGCGGCGGCGAGCGGGCTGAAGAGCTTCACCATGGCCTTCGTCACCGCCTCCGGGTGCAAGGCGATGTGGTTCAACGCCTACGATCCGCGCTCCGGCTGGGCCAAGGACCAGGTCGACGCGATCCGCGCGGGCGGCGGCGACGTGAAGATCTCCTTCGGCGGCGCCAGCGGCATCGAACTCGCCCAGGCGTGCCCGACGGTCGACGCGCTGTTCGCCGAGTACGACGCGGTGGTACGGGCGTACGGGCTGGCCTACGCCGACTTCGACATCGAGGGCTCAGCCACGGCCGAACCGGCGTCCGTCGCCCGCCGCTCCCAGGCGCTGGCCCGGCTGCAGCAGGCACACCCGGGGCTGCGCGTCTCGCTCACCCTGCCCGTACTGCCCGAGGGGCTGACGGCGGACGGCCTCGCCGTGGTGCGTTCGGCGCGGGACGCCGGGGTGGTGCTGGACGTGGTCAACGTGATGGCCATGGACTACTACCGCTCCGCCGACTACGGCGACGCCGCGCTGCAGGCCGCGCAGAGCACGTTCGACCAGCTCAAGTCCCTCTACCCGGGGCGGACCGACGCCCAGGTGTGGGCGATGGTCGGGGTGACGCCGATGCTCGGGCAGAACGACGACGGCCGGATCTACGACCAGGCGGACGCGCGGCAGCTCGTGACGTACGCGCAGGGCAAGCACCTCGGGCTGCTCGCCTTCTGGGAGACGACACGCGACCGCAACGCGTGTACGGGGGCGCTGTACCGGTGCACGAACATCGCGCAGTCGCCGTACGAGTTCTCCCGGATCTTCGCGCCGTACACCGGCTGAGGTCCGCCCCGACAGCCGGCCGGCCCACTTCACCCCCCACGCGCCGGCCGGCGCCTGGTACGCCGCCCGCCCCGCGGTCTTCGGCGGGGCGGGCGGCGTGCGGTGCGGGTGGCGTGCGGTGCGGATGGCCGGGCTTGACATGATCACCTCCTGTGGGGGTATTCGTCCCGGCAGACCGTTTCGACCGAGGGGGGTTCCGGCATGCGCGTCGCGGCTCGGAAGGGAACGCCCGGCGTCCGCCGGCGCGCCGAGGACGTGAGCCCCGCCGGGGGGTTACCGATCCTGCCGCGGGTGCTGGTCATGATGGTCGCCCTGGCCTCGATGACCGCGTTCGCGGCAGTGCTGGCGCGGCTGACGCTGGAGCCGTCCACCGCCTCCGAGCCGCTCACGCACACCAATCTGCGCCCGGGTGACTCCATCCGCACGTACTGGTCGCAGCCGGCGTTCCAGGACACCGTCAAGCAGCTGGGCGGCAACATCGCACTCGGGGTCCCGTTCGGGGTGCTGCTCCCGGTCCTGGTACCGCAGCTGCGCGGCCTCCTGCGGGTCGCGGCGGTCACGGCCGTGGTCATGGTCTGGGTCGAACTGACCCAGGGCCTGCTGATCACGGGCCGGGCCTTCGACATCGACGACGTGATCCTCAACACCACGGGCGCACTACTGGGTTACCTACTCCTGGGCCGCCGCCTCGGCCACGCGGTACACCCGCGCCCTCGGCGCTGGTGGCAGCGGTGGCCCCGGCCGGGGAGCCCGGGCACGGGGGGCGGGGGGCGTACGGCGGCGAAGGGGTCGGGCGGGGCGAGGCCGCGGGCCAAGGCGAAGACGGGGTCACGGGCGAAGGCGAAGGCGCCTGCGAAGGCGCCTGCGAAGTCGACCGCAAAGGCGAAGACGGCGACTCGGGCGAAGGCGACCGTCAAGGGGAAGGCGACTGCTGCAGGAAAGAAGAAGGCGGCAGCGGGGACGAAAGCACGGCCGAAGAAGGATGACCGCACCAAGCGGGACCCCTGAGGTCGGCGGCGCTGTCCGGTGTACTACTCCGCGGTGGCGATCAGCCTGTCAGCCGTGGCCGTCACCTCAGCGGCCTTCGTGCGTGATGCCTCCAGGGCGGGCGCGTTGTCTGCGATCAACCGCTTCTGAATGGCTTCTTCCTCGTCGAACCAGGTCTGGACGAGGCTGGTCGTGGTCTTGCATTCCACGTCGGCGACCGTGATCGCGACCTCTTCGCCCGAGGCTGCGTCTCCCGTCGTCCCGACTCGATCGCTGATTCCCCAGACCGTGTTGACGTCGTAGCCTTTGTCCTTCATGCACGCGGACCACTTCGACATGGCCCGCAGCACGGTCGGCGCCTTCTGGGATTCCGTGAAGCTGTCGCCGTTCAGGCGCTCCACCAGGGATACGTCGAGGTTTCCGACGTCCCTGCCGACCTTGCCGAGACACCCGTCCTCAGGGACCGGCCTGCCGTTCTTCTCGGTCAGTGGTTGTCCGTCAGCCTTCATGCCGTTCAGCACTTCAACCGCCTGGGGATCTTCTCGGCTCGGCGGCGGAGTGCTCTCGTAACCCAGCTGCGGTGGGTGCTGACCGTACTTCCTCGCGTCCTCGAGGTCGCTCACGCCGTACCGCAGGGGCATGTTGGCCGCCGTGGCGGCCACCGGCGGCGACGTGCCGAGAGGCTCCGTCTCCCAGTCGGTGAAGCCGAACGACGCCATGCACCGGATCTCGGTGATGTCCCTGGCCTGCTGCACCGCCACCTCTTGCGCGTAGGTGACCATGTACTTCTCCAGCGGAAGCACCATGCCCCGTGTCAGGCCCCGCTGCGGCACCGCCGGTGGCCAGTTCTTCTTGACCACCTCCGGCATGTGCGGCGTTGGCCGCTCCGCGGCCGATGGCGACGCCTCGGAGCTGACGACCTCTGCGGGCGACGTGCCGCAGGCCGTGAGCATCGCGGCTCCCATGACCAGGACGATCGCTCGGATCCCTCTCGGCATCAGGACCTCTAACCGTTCGCGAGTCTCGGTCGACAGCGGGCGGTTAGGTTACATGCACATGCTAAACATGACAAGAGGCACGGGTTCCTTGTCGAACGGGGAGGGCGACCCTGATCCGCCTCGCGCCGGGCTCACACCGCCCGGGGCGCTCCTGTGGTCCCCCGGATCACCAGGCGGGGTTCCAGGACCAGTTCGCGGGGTGGGAGCGAGGGGTCGTCGAGGCGCTCCACCGCGAAGCGCACTGCCTGGGCGGCCTGGGCCACCGCGTCCTGGCGGACCGTCGTCAGGTCGATGTGCGACAGGTGGGAGAGGTGGCTGTCGTCGAAACCCGCCACCGAGAGGTCGCCCGGGACCTCCAGGCCCGCGCCCGCGAGGCTGTGCAGCAGGCCCACCGCGCAGCGGTCGTTCGCGGCGAGGACCGCGGTGGGGCGGGTCGCCGAGGCGTCGTCCTCCTTCGCCAGGAGGCGGCCCGCCGCTATGCCCGCCTCCTCCGTGTGCGCGCCCGGGATGACCCGGATGTCCTCCGCGAGGCCGTGCCGGCGCATCGCGGCCCGGTACGCGCGGCGGCGCTCCGCCGAGCCCGCGCTGCGGCCGCCGTCGATGTGCGCGATACGGCGGTGGCCGAGGGCCACGAGGTGGTCGATGACCTGGCGGACGCCGTTGCCCTCCGCCGTGCGGACGCTGTCGGCGCCGCCGCCGCCCGGCGCGTCCGCGCCGACCACTACCAGGGCTGCGCTGCGGCGCGCCAGTTCGGCGAGGAACGCGGCGTCGGATTCGGGGCCGAGCAGGATCAGCGCCTCGCAGCGGTGGCTGAGCAGGGCCTCCGCCGCCACGCGTTCGTCCCTGCCGGGGGCGCGGGCGGAGAGCAGTACGTCGTAGCCGAGGCGCTCGGCCTCCGGGTAGATCGCCTCGACGAGGTCCGCGTGGAAGGGGTGGTGCAGGGTCAGCAGTACGCCGATCGTGCGGCTGCGGCCGCGGGCCAGGAGCCTGGCGGCGCTGTCCGGGCGGTAGCCGAGTTCGTCCGCGGCGCGCAGTACGCGTTCGCGGGTGGTGTCGCTGGCGCCCGGCTGGTTCCGGAAGACCAGGGAGACCAGGGCCCGTGACACGCCGGCCCGCGCGGCGACGTCCGCCATCGTGGGGCGCCTCTGCTCGCGCTTACCTGTCACGTTCTGTGTCACCTCGCCTCGCGGGGCTGGGCCCCGCGTTGTCCGTCCCTCGCGGTCGCGGGCGGCCGGCGCCGCCCCGCGCCTTCGGCGCGGGGAATGTCCCCAGCCACACGCCATCCGTGGCTGTCCGTCTTGCCTGACGCCGGCGCCTCGGGGCGCACGCGCCCCACCCACCGCTGTCCGTCCCCCGCGGCGGCGGGCCTGGGCCTCGGCGGCCGGCGCCGCCCCGCGCCTTCGGCGCGGGGAATGCCCCCGCCCACACACCACCCGTGACTGTCCGTCTTGCCTGACGCCGGCGCCTCGGGGTGTGGGCAGGCCGCCCCGCCCGCCGGGCGGGCCCCCGGGCTGCGTCCGTCCGGCGCGCACCGGCGCGCACCGGCCCGGGCCGCAGACGCAGACCATGCCTCCAGGCGCCGGGCCGCAGCCGCACGCCCGGCCTCCCGGCGCCGGACCGCCGACGCACGCCCGGCATCCCGGCCCCGGACCGCCGACGCACGCCAGGCATCCCGGCCCCGGACCGCCGGCGCATACCCGCGACCGTCCCCCGCGGCGCCAGGGGTGCGACCCCCGGTCCCGCTCCGACGTATCGACCTCACCACCGCAACCACCCAATCCGCCGGGCCCCCGGCCCGTCTCTCCGGGGCGTGTGCCCCGCCCGGGCTCTTGACATCGCCGCCCGACAGGAAGATCGTACTCGCATCTAGCGCGCTCTAGTAGAGCGCGACAGGAGGGATTCAATGGCACTGGATGTGCTGACGATGGGGCGGGTCGGCGTCGACATCTACCCGCAGCAGAGCGGCGTGGGGCTCGCCGAGGTCACCTCGTTCGCCAAGTACCTGGGCGGGAGCCCCACCAACGTGGCCGTCGCGGCGGCCCGTTACGGCAGGCGCGCCGCCGTCGTCACCAAGACGGGCGCCGACCCCTTCGGCGAGTTCGTCCGTACGGCGCTCGCCGGCTACGGCGTGGACACCGCGCACGTCGGCGTCTCCGCGGGGCTGCCGACCCCGGTGACGTTCTGCGAGATCTTCCCTCCGGACGACTTCCCGCTGTACTTCTACCGCTTCCCCAAGGCCCCGGACCTCGACATCGCCGCCGAGGAGCTGGATCTGGACGCCGTCCGCTCGGCCGCGGTCTTCTGGATGACCGGCACCGGGCTGTGCGAGGAGCCCAGCCGCTCCGCGACGCTCGCCGCCCTGCAGGCCCGCGGGCGGCGCGCGCACACGGTCTTCGACCTGGACTGGCGGCCGATGTTCTGGACGGACGAGCCGCGCCCCTACTACGAGCGGGCCCTCGCGCACGCCACCGTCGCCGTCGGCAACATCGACGAGTGCGAGGTGGCCACCGGCGAGCGCGACCCGTACGCCGCCGCCCAGGCCCTGCTCTCCGCCGGTGTGGAGCTGGCCGTCGTGAAGCAGGGGCCGCGCGGCGTGCTCGCCGTGCACCGCCACGGCGCGGTCGTCGAACAGCCCCCGGTGCCCGTGGAGGTCGTGAACGGCCTCGGCGCGGGCGACGCGTTCGGCGGCGCCCTGGTGCACGGGCTGCTCGCCGGCTGGCGGCTGGACCGCGTGATCGCGTTCGCCAACGCGGCCGGCGCCCACGTGGCCGGTCAGCTCGCGTGCTCCGACGCCATGCCCACCGAGGCCGAGGTCAAGGAGCGGCTGAAGGCGGTCGACGTCCAGTGAGTCCCGAGGAGCACGACATCGGCGCCCGCATCGCCGAGCTCACCGCCCGCCGCGTCCGCGACCCCGAGGCCGTGACCGCCGCCGCCGCGAGCCGGATCCGCGCCAAGTCGCCGCTCGGCGACACCGGCCGGGCGATGATCATCGCCGCCGACCACCCCGCCCGCGGGGCCACCGCGGTGGGCGGCGACGAGCTGGCCATGGCGGACCGGGCCGAGCTGCTGCGCCGGCTCTGCGTCGCGCTGGAGCGGCCCGGGGTGACGGGGGTGCTGGGCACCGCCGACATCCTGGAGGACCTGCTGCTGCTCGGCGTACTCGACGGCAAGTGCGTGTTCGGGTCGATGAACCGCGGCGGCCTGGCCGGTTCGGTCTTCGAGATCGACGACCGTTTCACCGGGTACGACGCGCAGACGATCGCCGCGCTGCGTTTCGACGGCGGCAAGATGCTCACCCGCATCGCGCCGGACGACCCGGCGACGGCGGGCGTGCTGCAGGCCTCGGCGCGGGCGGTGGACGAGCTGGCGGAGCAACGGCTCCTCGCGATGGTGGAGCCGTTCCTCTCCCGCTGGGAGGGCGGCCGGGTGCGCAACGACCTCTCCCCCGACGCGGTGATCCGCTCGATCGCCGTCGCCTCGGGTCTGGGCCGGCGCAGCGCCTACACCTGGCTGAAGCTGCCGGTGGTGGACGACATGGAGCGGGTGCTGGCGGCGACCACGCTGCCGGTGCTGCTGCTCGGCGGCGATCCGGGCGGCGCCGAGGGTGAACGGGAGGCGCTGGCCCGCTGGTGGCGGGCGCTGCGGCTGCCCGGGGTGCAGGGTCTGGTGGTGGGCCGTTCGCTGCTGTATCCGGCGGACGGCGACGTGGCGGGAGCGGTGGACAGGGCGGTGGGACTGCTGTGAGCAAGCGATACCTGAAGGCGGGGTCGACGGCCGAGGGTGCGTACCGGACGGTCGTCACCCCGGAGTCGGCCGACTGGGGCTACTCGGGTCTGCGGATCCTGGAGCTGGCCCCCGGCGAGGAGCACACCGTCACGACCGGCGACGCGGAGCATCTGGTGCTGCCGCTGAACGGTTCCTGCACGGTGACCGTCCACGACACGACGTACCGACTGGACGGCCGGGACACCGTCTTCGGCTCCCCCACCGACTTCCTCTACCTCCCCCGCGACTGCGAGGCCGTCGTCGCCAGCCCCGGCGGCGGCCGTTTCGCCCTTCCCGGCGCGCGCTGCGAGCGGCGGCTGCCGGTGCGCTACGGAGCGGCCGCCGACGTCCCCGTCGAGCTGCGCGGGGCGGGCAACTGCAGCCGCCAGGTGCACAACTACTGCCTGCCGCAGACCTTCGACGCCGACAAGCTGCTGGTGTGCGAGGTGCTGACGCCGGGCGGCAACTGGTCGTCGTATCCGCCGCACAAGCACGACGAGCACCGGCCCGGCGAGGAGAGCGAGCTCGAGGAGATCTACTACTTCGAGGTGGCCGGCCAGGGCATGGGCTACCAGCGCGTGTACGGCACGGACGACCGGCCCCTCGACGTGCTGGAGGAGGTCCGCACCGGCGACGTGGTCCTGATCCCGCACGGCTGGCACGGGCCGTCGATGGCGGTGCCCGGCTACGACCTGTACTACCTCAACGTCATGGCGGGACCCGGCGCCGACCGCGCCTGGCTGATCTGCGACGACCCGGCGCACGGCTGGATCCGGACCACCTGGGACGGCCAGGAGACCGACCCGCGACTGCCCATGGGAGGGGCACGATGACGAGACTCACCACCGCACAGGCGCTGGTCCGCTTCCTGGCGAACCAGTACAGCGAGCGCGACGGCCGCGAGCGGCGGCTGATCGACGGCGTGTGGGGGATCTTCGGGCACGGCAACGTGGCCGGGGTCGGCCAGGCGCTGCTGCAGTACGGCGACGACCTGCTGTACTACCTGGCCCGCAACGAGCAGGCCATGGTCCACGCGGCCGCCGCCTACGCCAAGATGACCGACCGGCTGGCGACGTTCGCCTGCACCTCCTCCATCGGCCCCGGCGCGACCAACATGGCCACCGGCGCCGCCCTGGCCACCGTCAACCGGCTGCCGGTGCTGCTGCTGCCCGGCGACACGTTCGCCACCCGGGTCGCGGACCCGGTGCTGCAGCAGCTGGAGGACGCCCGGCACGGCGACGTGTCGGTGAACGACGCGCTGCGGCCGGTGTCGAAGTACTTCGACCGGATCGAGCGCCCCGAGCAACTGATCCCCGCCGCCCTCGCGGCGATGCGGGTGCTCACCGACCCGGTGGAGACGGGCGCCGTGACGCTGTGCCTGCCGCAGGACGTACAGGCGGAGGCGTATGACTGGCCGGAGGAGTTCTTCGACCGCCGCGTCTGGCACGTCGGCCGCCCGCAGCCCGAACCGGACGCGCTGCGCCGGGCGGTGGAGTTGCTGCGCGGGTCCGCGAAGCCCCTGATCGTGGCCGGCGGCGGCGCGGTGTACTCCGAAGCCTGGCCGCAGCTGCGCGCGTTCGCCGAGGCGACCGGCATCCCGGTGGCCGACACGCACGCCGGCAAGGGCGCCGTCGCATGGGACCACCCCTGCGCGGTCGGAGCCCTCGGGGCCACCGGCACCAGCGCCGCCAACGCGCTTGCAGCCGAGGCGGACGTGGTGCTCGGGATCGGCACCCGCTACAGCGACTTCACCACCGCGAGCCGTACGGTCTTCGCCAACCCGGACGTACGCTTCGTCAACCTCAACGTGGCCCGTCTGGACGCCGTGAAGCACGCCGCCGAGCCGCTGGTCGCGGACGCACGGGCCGGGCTGGAGGCGCTCTCCCGGGAGCTCCAGGGATGGCGTACGGATGAGGCGTACCGGGCGCGGGTCCGCGCGCTGGCGGCCGACTGGCGTGCGGCCACCGACCGCGCGTACCACCTGGACCACGGCCCGCTCCCCGCGCAGACGGAGATCCTCGGCGCGCTGAACGAGCAGCTCGACGACCGCGACGTGGTCGTCAACGCGGCGGGTTCCATGCCGGGCGACCTGCAGGCGCTGTGGCGGGCCCGCGACCCGAAGGCGTACCACGTGGAGTATGCGTACTCCTGTATGGGCTACGAGATCGCCGCCGGCGTCGGGGCGAAGCTCGCCGCGCCGGACCGCGAGGTCGTGGTGCTGGTCGGCGACGGCTCGTATCTGATGATGTGCCAGGAGCTGGTCACCGCCGTCTCCGAGGGGCTGAAGCTGACCGTCGTCCTGGTCGACAACGGCGGCTTCGCCTCCATCGGCGCCCTGTCGGAGTCCCTCGGCTCGCAGCGCTTCGGCACCCGCTACCGCTACCGCGACGAGAAGAGCGGGCAGCTGGACGGCGGCGTGCTGCCGGTGGACCTGGCGGCGAACGCGGCGAGCCTGGGCGCACGGGTGCTGAAGGCCGCGAGCGTGGCGGAGTTCAAGGCCGCGCTCGCCGAGGCGAAGGCCGCCGACACCACGACCGTCGTGCACGTCGTCACCGACCACCTCAGCCCCGGCCCGCCCGGCTCCGCCTGGTGGGACGTGCCGGTCGCCGAGGTCGCCGAACTGGACTCCACCCGGCAGGCCTACGAGGCGTACGAGACCGCGAAGCGCGCGCAGCGCCCTTACCTGTGAACCGCCAGAGCCCGAGCACACCCGAGGAGCCGCCCGACATGTCCGCTGTACCCCGTATCACCGCCGGGAATCTCTGCCTCGGCTCCGCCCCCGACTCCTGGGGCGTGTGGTTCGCCGAGGACGACAGGCAGGTCCCGTACACCCGCTTCCTCGACGAGCTGGCCGAGGCCGGCTACAGCTGGCTGGAGCTGGGCCCGTACGGCTATCTGCCCGTCGAGCCGCAGCGCCTGGCCGACGAGCTGGCCGCGCGGGGCCTGAAGGTCTCCGGCGGCACCGTCTTCGGCGCGCTGCACCGGCCGGAGCAGTGGGACGAGATGCTCACCCACGTCCGCCGGGTGGCGGCGCTGACGGCCGCCGCGGGGGCGCACCATCTGGTGTTCATCCCGCCGCTGTACCGCGACGAGAAGACCGGCGACTTCACCGAGCCGCCGGAGCTGACGGCCGCCCAGTGGGCGGGCGTGGGCGAGGCGGCGGACCGCCTCGGCCGGATCCTCCTCGACGAGTACGACGTCCGCCTGGTCGTCCATCCGCACGCGGACAGCCATATCCAGACGCAGCCGGAGATCGAGCGCTTCCTGAACGCCACCGACTCCCGCTGGGCCAACCTCTGCCTGGACACCGGCCATGTCGCCTACGGCGGCGGCGACAACGTCGACCTGATCCGCCGCTTCGGCGAGCGCGTCGGCTACGTGCACATCAAGCAGATGGACCCGGAGATCCTCGCCCAGGTGGCCGCGGAGAAGCTGTCGTTCGGCGAGGCGGTCAAGCGCGGCGTGTGCGTCGAGCCCCCGGCGGGCGTGCCGAGCCCCGCGGACATCGTGCCGGAGCTGGCGAAGCTGGACGCCGAGCTGTTCGTGATCGTCGAGCAGGACCTCTATCCGTGCGCCCCCGACGTCCCCCTGCCCATCGCGGTGCGCACCCGCGAGTACCTGAACGGCCTCGGCCTGAACGGAGACCCGACCGCATGACCGTACGGATAGGCGTGATCGGCACCGGCGCGATCGGCCGCGAGCACATCGAGCGCGTCACCCGCCGGGTGAGCGGCGCGCGGATCGGCGTCGTCACCGACATCGACGCCGCGTCGGCGGAGAAGGCCGCCGCGGAGGCGGGCGGCGCCCGGATCGCGGCGGACGGGGCCGAGCTGATCGGCTCGGGCGACGTGGACGCGGTGCTGGTCACCTCGTGGGGGCCGTCGCACGCGGAGCACGTGCTGGGCGCGATCGCCGCGGGGAAGCCGGTGTTCTGCGAGAAGCCGCTGGCGACGACGGCGGCGGACTGCCTGGCGATCATGGCGGCTGAGGAGGCGTTCGGGCGGCGGCTGGTGCAGGTGGGCTTCATGCGCCGGTACGACAAGGGGTACGGCGAGATGAAGCGGATCATCGACGCCGGGGGCATCGGCCGCCCGCTGATGATGCACTGCGCGCACCGCAACCGGGCGGTGCCGCCGGGGTACACCACGGAGATGGCTGCGCAGGACTCCGGCGTACACGAGATCGACGCGGCGCGCTGGCTGCTGTCGGAGGAGATCGTCTCCGCGCAGGTGGTCATGCCGCGCTCGACGAGCCGCCGCCACCCGCATCTGAAGGACCCGCAGTTCATCCTCTTCGAGACCGAGGGCGGGGTGCGGATCGACCTCGAGGTCTTCGTCAACTGCCAGTACGGCTACGACATCCAGTGCGAGACGGTCGGCGAGGAGGGCCTGCTCCGCCTCCCCGACCCGGCCCACGTCGAGCTGCGCGGCAGTGCCCGCGTCGGCACGGCGATCGACCAGGAGTGGGACGACCGCTTCTCGGCGGCGTTCGACACGGAGCTGCAGGCGTGGGTGGACTCGGTGACGGCCGGCACGGCCACGGGCCCGACCGCCTGGGACGGTTACGCGGCGACGGCGGTGGCCGCGGCGACCGTCGAGGCGCAGCGGACCGGGGGCGTGGTCGAGGTGGAGATGGTGGAGAGGCCGGCGTTCTACGCGTAGGGCGCCCAAGGCGGGCCGGGACTCCCGGCCCGCCGAACGCCGAAGAGGGGGCCGGATTTCCGG